>DAHXLV010000007.1 GCA_027365815.1 Microcaldota archaeon | reverse complement strand
TCGCTTTACTTACCGCATCGCTAATGCTTTCTTCTCCTCCGGGTACTAAGATATTTCAGTTCCCCGGGTATGCTTGCCATTGCTGGCACATTCGGAAATCCCAGGTTCAAAGCCTGACATGCGGCTACCCTGGGCTTATCGCAGCTTGCCACGTCCTTCGTCGCTGCTGCAGCCAAGCCATCCTCTAGGTGGTTTGTTTTTATTGCAAACTTCTTCTCCTCAAATCAATCGTGAAACACACGATATCATAAATGCCGGCAAGAGAGATTATAGGCTCTATCAACGTATTTTCATCAAGCAGAAACAGCTTTCAAATACAGAAAGGAGCCTATACGAGCTCGGTTGCCATAATAGCACCGTCTAAAGTTATGCGGAATAAGGTATAAATAGGTTGCTGTGTTTTGCTGATAGGCAGCTTATGCCGCTTCGGAGCCAGGGTGCGGCGTTATCCCCCTTTTGATCAGGTACCTCTTGACCGCATTGAAGATCAGCCTGTGGCCCTTAGCGTTAAGGTGTATCCCGTCGCTATCGAATATTCCTGATGATATGCGCTTGCTCATTGCCTTGTCGAGATCCATGTAGCCAGACCCTGTTTCCTTGCACACCCTCCTTATTATCGAACCCGCCCGCCGTCCACGTCCCAGGCCCCGTATGCGATGCTGTCGCCGAACACCAGTATCTTCACTGAACCATCGTTCAGAACTACTCCAGAAAACTATATATATTTGGACGGGCTGACTGGTTGCGGCTGTGGAGGTGAGATGTTTTGCCAGGAGGAGTAGGAGCCGTTTGGAGGGAGGTCGACCGTTTTAGGACAGACCCGGACTGGAAGGCCCCGTTCTCGAAGGCCGACAGTTTCCTTTGCGGGGAGAAAGGAGTAGGGGACCGCAGGGCCGTGCTCAGCCTTGCATCTATGCTCAGGCAGGCCGACCAGGCCAGGGGCGACCTCCAGGTTGACAGCCGTACGATGTGCGCGGTCGCTACCGCGCTTGTGTTTGCAAAGAAGGGCGTGAAGGTAGATCTGGAGGCCATAGGGGCGGCGATGAACATCGATAGCGGGCCGTTGAGGCAGGAGGCGACCGATATCATAGGGAGGATGAAGCTGCCGAGAAGCATCAAGAAGGAATTCGGGATGGAGGAGCCGGCCGCAGAGCTCAAGGTCAGGCAGCCGAAGGAGCGGACACACGCAGTGGTGGACCAGAAGAAATCTGAAGGGTGGCAGAAGCTAAGGAAGATACTGTACGACCCTGTGTGGAGCGAGGCGATAGAGGGCAGCACATCATTCCTTAAGGGTGAGCTTGGCTTTCCGGGTCAGTCGATAATATCAGTAACGCATATAGCGCAGCGCGCAGTAGAAGGGAGCCTGGTCGGGGACAAGCGGCCTTCCCTGGTGTGCGCTGCCGCGGCGTGCATAACGGCCAGGAAAGCTGGCAAGAGTTTCGGCACGTGGGGCTCAGCTGCCGCAAAACTCGGAGTAGGCCCTGCAGACCTTGAGTCCACAACAAAGGAGCTGGTGCAGAAGCTGGACTTCCCTGCGGCGGTTAGCGAGGCGTTCGGCGTAGAGAGGATTAAGCAGCCAAGGCAGGCGGAATCCAAGCTGCACGTGCCTCAGCTACCTTCAAGGTTAAAGATACAGAAGGAGGTCATGGAGGGCATGGCCACGACCATCGACGGCCTTGCCGCAGGATTGAAAGACAAGATAAGCGTACAGTTGCCAGGCATAGTCTCTGCAGCCGTGTCCGCCGCGCTGAAGTCAGCGGTGCCAAGGCTCAGGAGGGACGCAGAGAGGAGCGTGCGCGCAGCCGTAACCGAGATACACAGAGACCTGGAGGAGCAGCTGAGGGAGAGGGCGACGACGGTAAAGGCGTATGGCGTCGGAGTGGTGGCATCAGGGCTGCGCCCGGGACCCTTGAGGGACGCCTCCGATGGAGGAAAACCAAGCAACTCCAACCTGCCGCACAGGATACAGGTGGAGTTGAATGAGGACGTAAAGGTCAGGGAGAACCTCATAAGGGGCAGCCTGGCCGAGCTAGAGAAGCTGATCCCAAAGTTCTCCGGCACCCACCATCTCAACGAGGGGTTCGCGACCATCGCGTCAGACATGATATACAAGTACTACTCAAAGGGGAGGCTTATCGAGCGCACCTCCGGGGACGCCTCGCTGCTGCAGAGGGTGGCAGCCGCCAGCCTCTACTACACCGCCAGAAGGACCGGTGTCAACATCCAGGTTGGCGACGTCGCATCAGCGGCAATGGTGCCGCGCGCAGACGTATACAAGGCGATGTCAAGCCTCTCTGGAACCCTTGGCCTTGACATAATGCCGGACCAGGCGGATGCCTTCATAGTTGGCTTATCAGACCGCTTCAGGACCAGCGGCATGGTGAAGTACAGGGCGAGGGCGATGTTCCTGCACGCTTTCAGGGAGGGCGAGGCTGCCTCGGATAACGAGAAGGCTTTCTCTGCGGCTGCGTTCTACCTCGCAGCGACGATGACCGCGATAAGCGAGCGCAGCTCCGGCATGCCCCAGGGAATCGCCAGCGCAACCAGGATAACGAAAGGCGACGTGATAGGGTACCTACAGCTGCGCGACGTGGACCTGCACGAGGCGATGAGGAAGCTTGTGAACATGACCGACATACCGCCATACCAACGGAGGTCTGTGATCAACATAGTGCTGGGCGGCGCTTCCGAGGACGCGCAGGTCGCTAGGGCGATGCCGAACACGACGATACCGACAACGCTTGCTGACGCGTTCACCGACATCTCGGCAAGGCTCAAGGAGAGGTACGCCTTTGACGAGAGGATAGTCGACTCGGCGATAGAGCTGTATGAGAAGAACCTGAAGAAACACAGCGGAGGGCGGGTCCCGCACACGACTACCGCCCAGGTGCTTGTGGCACTGGCGTGCGCCAAGGCCGACATACCGATCTTTGACGTTGACATAGCTGACGTGATGGGCAGCAACCTGAGGAACCTGCGCTCGCACATAGACAAACTGGCGGCATGGGGCGGCATCACTGCGAAGGCCCACTCCTCGCATTCGATGGTGGAGGAGATATTGAGGAGGACGGAGCTTAGCAGCGATATAGCGCCTAAGGCCATCGAGACCTTAAGGAGGCTCGACAAGGCCGAGACCAGGCCGTCGAGGCAGCCGCTCCTTAGGGCAGCAGCCGCCGTCTGCATAGCCCAGGCTGAGACCGGAAACGCCGGCGTCGACTCCATGAACCTGATTGCCAGGTCCATCCACAGCACGCCCAATGCCCTTGAGGGATACATGCACACCGCAGCGGAGCTGCTCGGGCAGAGCAGGCGGGACAGCTCGGCGATGGGCCTGGTCAGGAACCGCCCAAGCGAGGGTTGAGAGGCGACTACCGTTTTAAATAATCTCCCTTGTCTAGCTTATTGACTACATGACCGGCAGGAAACAAGGCTTCAACTCCCACAGGGCCATACAGCGCAAGGTCATACCAGGCCTCCTTACAGCGCTAAGCCTCGCAGTGCTGATCTTCCTCCTGCATGTGTTCAACATAGGGCTGGAAACCGGGCTCGGCTCCTCCGCCGTCATATTCGCCTCCTTCGCGGCGAGCGCATTCATACTCTTCATGATGCCCCACATAAAGGCAGCGAAACCAATCAGGTTCGTTAAGAGTTACATAATAGGGGCTATCCTTGGCTATGCCGGCTTCCTCCTCACAAACATAGTGGGCCTCTACATATCGATCGTCATAGTGATATTCGTGCTCGTTCTTCTGCTCGTCCTCTTCGATGCGGAGCATCCTCCCGGAGCTGGGATAGCCTTCGCGTTCCTGCTCTACCACGTAGGCTGGACAGGCATTATAGTAGTCGTGGCTGGCGTGCTTATAATGCTCTTCATAAGGTATATCCTGGAGAAGGCGGTGTATGTAGTGGAGGAGGACTTCACCAAGGTCGAGAAGGCCGTAGAGAGGAGGGAGGGGGCGAGGCGATGATAAGGATATCGGCCCAGGAGGCCATCAGGGGCACCATAAAGCAGTCGCCTGATGATTTCGTGGTGGAGGAGATAGCCAGGAACGGCTTTGTGCTTGGAAGGGACACCAAGGTGGAAAGCGCCGACCTGTCGATGGAGGAATCCGCCTCTGGCAAGTTCGCTGTGTTCGTGATGCAGAAGCGCGATTGGAACACCATGCAGGCAATGAAGGTGATTGCAAAGAAGGTTGGGCGAGGGATAAAGTCAACTTCGTCCGCAGGCACGAAGGACAGGGCGTCGGTGTCGACGCAGCTGTGCAGCATATTCGGTGCGCAGGCTTCAAGGGTAGCGACGATGCATGTGAAGGACATTACCATAAACGGCGCGTGGCAGAGCGATGTAGGCGTGGAGATGGGCGACCTTCTCGGCAACAGGTTCACCGTAACGGTGAGGGACTCTGACGCTACTGACCAGAAGATCGCGGAGATAGCCAAAGGCCTTAACGGCAGGTTTCCGAACTACTTCGGGGAGCAGCGCTTTGGATACAGGTCAAACAACGCAGACGTCGGCCTGGCCATAATGAGGGGTGAATTCGAGAAGGCGGCAACGATCCTGCTTACCGACACCACCAACGAGAGGAACCTGGATTCGATAGAAGCCCGCGACAGGCTTGCCAAGGAGATGGATTTCCAGAAGGCGCTGGATTACTTCCCGCAGTACCTCAAGTACGAGCGTATGCTGCTCGGTTACCTCGCAAGATACCCTACAGATTATGCAAACGCGATACGGCAGCTGCCCAGGCAGCTCTCGCTGATGTTCGTGCACTCTGTTGAGGGCCTCATATTCAACAGGGAGGTGGAGGCGAGGATAAACGACTTCGAGATAAAGCCTGAGCGCGGCGACCTTTTCTGCAGCCCTGACCAGCACGGTTTCCCCGACATGGCCACGGTGGGCAGCTCCAGGGGCAGGAAGCCCGGCGAAAATGCGTTCCTCGTAGGCAACATAATAGGATACGACACCGAGGAGCTGAACGAGCACGAGAGGCTGATACTGGAGGAGATGGGGCTGAGCAAGGATATGTTCAAGATAGCTAGCATGCCGGAACTGAGCTGCAAGGGCAACTACCGCGTGCTATTCGCTCCGTTCACCGGCTTCTCTTGCAAGATATCTGGCTCGAGCGCCAGCCTCTTTTTCTCGCTGCCTTCGGGCTCATACGCGACCGCGCTGCTGAACGAGTTCATAAAAAGGTAGCGGCCTCACCTGTAGCCGGCACGGCCAATAGGCGCGATTCTTGCGCCGCATTTTCCGCAATACGCAGAATCTGGCAGGTTCTTTGCACCGCACTTTGTGCAGAAGAGGTTTGGAGTGGCCTGGGGGTGCTGGACCCCTGCGAATGCGATGTTGTCTAGTATCTGGTTGATGTGATCGGCCAGCTCGGCTGCGTCGGAGTTGCGCAGGCCGTCTATCTCTCCCTCCTCCTTTCCGTTCTTGAGCAGGCCCGCCTCGCGGCTGTAGCCCTGCACCCTTATGAAAACCGATGAAGAGATCATGCCGTGCTCCAGCCTGACGCTGGTCACTTCTCCGTAAGGTATGCTCTCGTAGTCCTTGCGCATTCCAAGAGTTGCCTTGTTGACTATCAGTATGCGCTTGTCCGTCGCTATGACGGAGGTTGGCGTTGTGATTGATCCGCCTGGGCCTACCCTCCTCTGCCGTACTGTTATTAGGACTTTCTCGTCAGGCCAGAGGATGCCCTTTAATGCGGAGACCTCTGCCCGGTCTACTGCCATGCCAACACACGCTTTTCGTAATCAGGATTTATAAATAGAGCTATCAGCGGGTCAGGAAAGTTTTGCCCCGCATTTGCTGCAGAACGCAGAGCCAGCAGCGTTCCTTGCGCCGCATTTGCTGCAGAATACAAAGCCGGTGCCTCCCTGCGCGCCCTGGGGCGCTGCTTCAGGAGCCCCTGTGTCCAACAGTGAATTGAGGTAGTCGGCAAGCGCCTTGGCGTCGCCGCCATGCAACCCGTCTATCTCCCCCTCCTCCTTTCCGTTCTTGAGCAGGCCTTTGTCTTTATCGTAGCCCTGCACCCTGACGAAAACCGTAGACGATATCAGCCCTTTCTCAAGCCTCACGCTAGTTATCTGCTTGTAAGGTATGCTCTCGTAGTCCTTGCGTATGCCCAGGTTGGCCTTGTTCACTATTATGATTCGCTTGTCTGTAGCAACAACAGAGGTAGGCACGGTGACCGATCCGCCTGGGCCTACCCTCCTCTGCTTGACCGTCAGCATGACCTTCTCGTCAGGCCAGAGGATGTCTTTTACGCCTTTGACCTCGTCCTGGTCTATCGCCATTCCACCTAGCTGGAATCTCAGAGAGCATTTATAAAACTAGTCACGCCATAGTTGAAGGCTCCGGCTCCCGCCTTAGCAAGGCGGCACGGTGCGGTTCATCACGGTTCGCGCCGACCCTTTCAATGCTGAGCCTCATTGCGACGTCTGCCAGGTAATAAAACTCCTGCATATCCTCCGCCTCGCCATGCCGCTTCATGAAAGCGTACGCTTCGTTTATCTGCTGGATGGCAGCCTGCGCGCCCTCGTGCATGCCTTGCAGGCACGCAACGATCGCATATGACTCCCGGAAGCCCAGCATCGCAGAGGAGCAATACTCTGGTATCTTCTCTTTAGGTATGGGCAGGCCTATGCTTTCGCATTCCTTGAGGAAGTCGGCGGCTGCCGACGCTGCGTTGTAGAGCCATTGCGCCTCCTGCCTGTTCGCATGATCGCGCTCCATCATCTCCACCGCGTGCCTGAGCGAATCTATCTTGATGTCGAACTCGTCAATGGTTTTCAGGATCAGGTCCTTTGAGGGGGCGCCTGTCCTGAGAAGGCTTATGATGCCGCGGGTCGCCTCCGAAAACTCATAAGGGAACAGGGAGTCTCCGATGGAAGGCGCTAGGCCTATGCCGCTTGCCTGGCCGCGCTGCGCATATGGGGTCGCCATTTCCCGTAATCACGCTAATTTCCATACTACCGACATCTATTTATTACTAGCGAAATTCGCCGGGGTAGGGATTTGAACCCTAAAGCCCCGAAGGGCACTGGTTCGCTCGTTTTCGCATCACAAATCAGCTCTCGACGCCCTAAAAGCTCGAGACCAGCGCGATACCAGATTCTGCCACCCCGGCACATTACCTAAAGTAGGGTATTAGCTATTTAAGAATTACTGCTTTATATCTTCCTAAAAGAAGCACACTTCGGTTAGCATCGGAAATCGATGATTCTTATGCAGGAAACGCCCATAACGAGGGGCCTCGTAGTGAGGTTCCTCACAGTATCGATATTCATAATCCTATCGATAGCAGGCATCATCTTCTCCGGCTACATGTTCATAGAGGCCAATTCCACCTACACTTTTGCGCTGGCGTGCGCCTTCCTGGCGCTGTCCCTTTTCGCAGGCTTCTTCAACACCTACGCCTCGATATCGTACTTCAGGTCCTATTACTACGACAGGTACATCGAAAGGATAACCGCGCACCTGAAGCCGCTTAAGAGGATGCCGAGCGTCGCGGTCGCAATGGCGGTCTTCAACGAGGATGCCAAGCTTGTCGAGAAGAACATGCTGAGGCTGAAGCAGCTCGACTACAGGAAAGACAGGCTGCGTTTCTACCTGCTGGATGACTCCAGCAACAAGGAGACCGTAAAGGAGCTCAGCGGTTTCTGCTCGAAGAACGGCATAGAGTTCCTGCACAGGGACAGGCGAGACGGGTACAAGGCGGGCGCGCTGAACAACATGATGAAATCATGCAAGGAGGAATTCATCGCGGTGATAGACGCGGATGAGTACCTGGTGAACGACAGGTTCCTGAAGGACCTGCTGCCGTACTTCGACGATAAGAAGCTGGCTTACATACAGACTGAGAAAAGAGCCTCCAGGGGCTCCTTCTTTTCTGACGCGGTGGACCTCTTCGACGCGTTCTTCTTCAAGTTCATACAGCCACACAGGGCCCTGAACAACACTGCGATATTCGCTGGATCGTGCGGAGTGATACGCAGGTCATCGCTCGAGGAGATAGGCGGCTTCCCCGAGTATGTCATCGAGGATACCTTCTTCAGCCTTGAGTCCGACCTTCACAACTTCAAGAGCCTTTACGTACCCAAGGTATATGCGCTAGGGAAGCCGATGAACAACTACAGCTCCCTGGTGAAGCAGCAGTGGAGGTACAATTACGGCGACACGCAGTTCATAAAGTACTTCATGCGCAGGTCGGCCGAATCAAGGAAGATGTCGCCATGGTCTGCGATAGACTACTACGGCCACGGCTTTGGACTGAATTACCTTTCGATAGTGCTGATAATGTTCACTGTGCTTTCGGTATTCGTCTCGTTCTCGACGATACCTTTCGCGCACATGACGATAAAGCAGGTGTTCAACGCCACATACATAAGCAGGTACATCGAGATATTCGGAGGCGCAGCCTTCGTGCTTTCGATAATTGCGCCAGTCATACTTACTAAGGTGTATTTCGGATCTGTTAGGAAGGGCTTTATGATATTCGTGCTCAACTTCGCCCTGGCAGTATCAAGGGCAAAGGCGGCGTGGGCGGCGATACTCGGGAAGGACCCGATATGGCGCCCTGTTCGCGTCTCTCCGGGGTCTAAGCACAGCCTCATATACGCGATGGCGAACACAAAGATGGAGATGGCGCTTGCTGGGTCGCTGCTCTCCCTCGGATTCATATCGCTGATAACAAGCAATGTGGCCGGATGGATATGGCTGAGCACCTACGGGGTGCTATACCTTTTCGCGACGGTGCTCCTCTACAAGTACGGGTAATCTTTTGATCTACTTGAAAATCCACGAGACGCAGAACGGCAAGATAATAGCGATGTGCGACGAGTCGCTGATCGACAAGGTGCTGCGCGATGGGGAGCTGATCCTGGACATAAAAAGCTACGCCGACTTCTACAGGGGTTCGCTCATAACGGTGCAGCAGTTTGCTGATGTGTCGACAAGCAAGATGAGCTCGGCGAACATCGTCGGCAGGGAAGCCATAGACGCCGCGATAAAGAAGAAGGTGATAGATGAGGGGCATGTGAAGATGATAAACGGCGTGCCATACGCCCAGGCGTTCAAGGTCGACTTCTGATCATCTTTCTGTCAGCGCAAGTATCGCAGCCGCGATGTCGCCGTTGGAAGCCCTGAGCGCCGTGCGAACCCGATCCTGGTCTGTCACTCCGGTTTTGTCCATCACGAACTTTATATCCTCGTCTGTGATTTCTGTGACTGCTAGGGCGAGCTTCTCTTCCACATTGCCGGCAACCTGGAAGCTGACCGCACCTTGCGCCTCTATCCTTGTCACCTGGGGGCTGCTTATCACTATGTCCTTGTCGGCGCAGTGTATGGTGACCTTCTGAGCGTCTATCTCGCTGGTCTTTATCCCCATCTTGGCCATCATCTCCTTCAGGGCCCTGGGATCTACGTTTGGCATCATTCAATCACTTTAGTATTTGCATCAAAAGGGATATATTACTTACAAATAATACCACTAATGCTGAATTGGTGCTCCTATGGCGGATAGGCTCGTATTGATAGACGTGAACAACACATTGGTGAAGGACCAGAGGGACGTGTCGGAATACATTTTCGAGGCGATACGCAGCAAGTATGGTTTTGAGGCGCAGTTCAAGCTCGAGGACTATGAGGGGACGCCTGCCCAGCTGATGCTATCGGATATATTGGAAAAGAACGGCGTCTCAAAGGACGAGGCCGACGCCCGACTGGAGAGCTGCGCGGAGGAGCTTGGCTACTCTTATTATAATGTTACGGGCCGCGATCCGATAACGTTGCTCAACGGCTCGAAGCAGCTACTCGATGAGCTAGCTAAGAGGGGTGTCCTGGTAGGCATAGCCACCGGTGACATCGAGGACGTGATAAAGAACAAGCTGCAGAGGGCAGTCCTCTCAGATTACTTCAAGTTCGGCGAATACGGCAACAAGGAGACTGACTTGAAGAGGATACTGCAGAAGGCCGTAGAGAGGGCAGGGCAGTTCGGGCTCGGGGCCAATGCACAGGTGTTCGTTATAGCTAGCAGCCCGCACATGATGGCGGCGGCCAAAGCTAACGGCATGCACGCGATAGGCGTTGCGTCGGGCAGGTATTCTGACCATGAACTGAGCGACGCAGGCGCTGAGGCGGTTGTGCAAAGCGTCAAGGACAGGTCAAAGATAATGAAAACGATCCTGAGGTAGGCGCTTGAAGACCGAGATACTTAAAGTCGATCCCGTAGAGCCTGAGAACTGGCAGATAGGGAAGGCGGCTTCGTTCGTTAATGCAGGCGGGCTTGTCGTGTTCCCTACAGAGACGGTATATGGGATAGGGGCAGACGCGTTCAATGAAGGCGCGTGCAGGAAGATCTTTGAGGCAAAGGGGAGGCCTGGCGACAATCCGCTCATAGTGCATGTGTCTTCTATAGAGATGGCGCAGGAGGTGGGCGAGCTTCCGCAGGAGTACATAGACCGGATAAGGAGAGTATGGCCGTCTCCCGTAACATTCATAGTGAAGGCAAACAAGCGCATACCCAAAACAGTCACCGGAGGGCTCGGCACAGTAGCGTTGAGGATGCCTGCCCATCCGGTTGCGCTAGCGCTCATATCGAAGAGCGGCTGCCCGATAGCCGCGCCGAGCGCCAACCCTTCCAGCAAGCCAAGCGCAACAAACGCAGGGCAGGCGATAAAATACTTTGATGGAAAAGTGGACTGCATCATAGACTCGGGGCGGGCTTTCTTCGGGGTGGAATCGACGGTAATAGACCTGGACAGCTTCACCATCTTGAGGCCGGGCCCCTTCACCTTTGACGAGATAGGGAACGCGTTTGGGCAGAAGCCGCATATCAGCGAGGTAACCAGGGGGAGGCGCCTAAGCGGCACTGCGGTAAGCCCTGGCACAAAATATGCGCACTATGCGCCCGACACCAGGATGCTGCTTTTCGAGCGGGATGCAGCATCCCTGGCTGAGGTAATTGACGGCATCGAGGACATGCCGCCATTTGCATTCATTGGCTCTAATGAATCATGCGGGCTGCTTTCAAAGGAGGCAGGCTGCAGCACAATTGCGCTCGGCAGTGCGGCAAACCTGTATGAGGTGGCAAAAAACCTTTACGACGGCATCATAGCGCTTGACTCGCTCAAGGTGAAACTCGGCATATCCGAATCGTTTGATGAAAATGGCGTAGGGCTTGCGATAATGAACAGGCTGAGGAAGGCGTGCTCCGGCGCCTCCTTCTGGGACCACGCGGGGCTTGTCAAACTATTAGAATCTTGATGTTGGTCGAATTGCATTTGTGATTGCTTGGCTGATACCGACTATGTGCAGGGCAGGATGACTACTGCTCAGAAGAGCGTCCTCACGGTCGTGGTTATGGGCTCGCTGATGGCGGCCATAGACGGCACGATCGTGCTGCTTGCCATACCTGACATAACCAGCACGCTCAACACCAACCTCGCAACAAGCATCTGGATCATTCTCTCATATCTGCTGGTCGCCGCGATAATGACAACGCAGCTCGGCAGGGTTGGCGACATATACGGGAGGGGCAGGATGTTCAACCTTGGCTTCCTTGTATTTACCGTTGGCTCTGTCCTCTGCGGTGCGTCTTTCAGCATCTATATGCTGATAATGGCAAGAGTCCTGCAGGGAGTCGGCGGTGCGTTCCTGTCGGCTAACAGCGGAGCGATAATAGCAGATACGTTTGAGAGGAACCATAGGGGTAAGGCGTTCGGCTTCCTTTCCTTTGGATGGAGCCTTGGCGCCGTGCTGGGGATAGTCCTGGGAGGTGTGCTTACAACTTTCGCAGGCTGGCCCTACATATTCTACATAAACGTGCCGATAGGCGCGATGGCGCTCTACCTGGGCATCAAATACATAAAGCCAACTGAGCTCAAGGAAGAGCATATAGACTTGAAAGGGGTAGCGGTGCTCAGCGCTATGCTCCTCCTGATAACAGTAGGGGCCACAGGGATAGGGTTCACTGGCTTCGCAGCTTACAATGTGGCTATGCTTGCGATAGGGATCGCCCTGCTACCGGTCTTCATATTAATGGAGAGACATGCCAAGTTCCCGACAATAGATATGGGCGTATTCAAGCGCAGGATAATATTCAACTCTATTATGGCGGCATTCCTGCAGAGCCTTGGTTTCCTCGCGATAACGTTCATAATCATCATGTACCTTCAGGGGGTGAGAGGGCTCGACCCGCTCAACGCGGCTCTGCTCCTGGTACCCGGATACGTCGCAAGTGGCCTCACCGGTCCTTACATGGGAAGACTCTCTGACAGGCTAGGCGCCAGGACAATTGCAACAACTGGCATAATCCTGATGATTCTTGCGGCGTCAGCATACCTTACGATATCTCCCACTACGCATTACTACCTTATCGTGCTCATGACGCTGATGGCCGGAGTCGGAAGCGCGATGTTCTTCCCGGCAAACACCAGCGCGGTGATGGCGAACGCAACGGAAGGCACATACGGGATGCTGAACGGCCTGCTGAGGACCCTGTCTAGCATAGGGCTGCTCGGCAGTTTCGTACTCACCGTCGCGGTGGCCGCGCTTGCCGTTACGCGGAATGTCGCCTTCCAGATATTCCTCGGCACTTCGGACCTGACAGGCAACATATCTGCTGTGTTCGTGCAGGGGATGCACGCCGTCTTTATGATATCAATACTGATACTCGCAGTTGCAGCCGTGCTCTCTGCGCTCAGAGGCAAGGAGCAGAGGCATTCCGGAGTGCAGGGGGGAATGCACGCCGGTGCTGGCTCTTCAACCTGATTCCGCATTTTGCAAAATGACAGATATTTGGTCGAAAAAAGCATCAAATGAGAAAGCTTAAATATCAGGAAACCGCTTTGTTTTACAGAGATAGATGCTATGACTACGAAAGACCTGACCCCTGGCAACAAAGGTATGCTACCATCCCTTAGGAAACCGCTTCCTCCGACGAGAGAGCCGCCTGTCTATTACGACAAACCACCGGAAAAAAGGGCTGCTGGACAGTGTAATTGCGATGGCTGCATGGAGGACCTGGAAAGGAAGCTGTCTCCTTAGCCGTGGTAATAATGGAAATTAAAAGCTTAAATATCTGAAAAATCAGCGTATTTTGATGCAATGCTCATCTATTACCACCATGGCGAACCTTCGGCAATGCGAGAGGCCACCCCTAGGATCGAAATAGAACCGTGCCATAGGAGAGAACTGAAGGAGGTATTGGCCTTAGTGGAGACCGCGCTTAGGGCGCAGCACCCCAGGATCAAGGATTGGCTCATGGAGCACAGGGACGAGTTCTGCGGGCCTGGCAGGCCGGTATGGGTTGCCAGGGAGAATGGAGGGATAGGCGCAGTGCTCATTGCGAGGATAGACAGGACAAAGGACGCTAAATGCAGTATTCTTTTCGCTGTTAAAGGTTTTAGTGAAAACCATCTCCGCAGCGGGCTGCTCGGGGAGTTTGAGCGCGTTGCCGGATCGCTTGGAAAGGGCACGGTGCACCTGCACCTGTATGCAGACGATGAAACTGCCATCGGCTTCTTCAGGAGCCATGGCTACCATGTTGTCAACCCAGAGGTTTACCACCCTACAGAGAACCCTGGTAGGGTCAGGGTACTTATGGTGAAAAGGCCTCTTCTTAGAACCTGAAATGGACTCTGCGGGAATCGAACCCGCAACCTTCCGCTTGCAAAGCGGACGCTCTACCATTGAGCCAAGAGCCCATACAATTAGTTTCGCCGCTTTGTTTTTAAGGCTTATCTACGCTTTCTCCTACTCTTGGGGCGAGCCGGCCTTCTGTGAGCTGGCCTCTTCCTTTTCGGCTTGGCCCTCATGGGTGCCCTGCTGCGCGTCCCGCGTTTCGGCTGCGGCTTCTGGCCGCCCATCGCGTTCCTGGTGATCTTTTCAACGTCAAATATGTCCTTATTGCGCTCCCTCTCCGCACTTATGTTGCCAAGCATCTCGTCCACCATGTTGTCAGGCATGGTCTCCGACTCCTTCGCCGAATTGGATAGCAACGCATTCTCCATATCGCTGCTTTTGAGCATGCTGTTTATCGATTTCAGCATCTTGAGCTGCTCCAGCTCCTTAGAGTATTTCCCACTCTTCCTCCTCGCCATTTGCATCCACTCTGCCACAGCTGCTTGGCAGTTTTTTACGTTGCACGTCTATTTATGCCTTGTGTGCGCATACGCCATTCGTAGACATTTCATATGTCGAACGACTCCTTTATGAGCGGCACCTTTGCGCTCCACCTCTTTGAAGCGTACTCCATCAGGTCCTTCGACTTCGAGAGCTCCCCGTGCACTATGAAGACGTTCCTTAGCTCCCTTATCTTGCCCATCAGGCTTTCGAGCTGCGGCCTGTCGGCGTGGGCGGAGAGGTGGAATGTGTTGACATCCATTGATATCTTCATGTCGCTGCCGTTCAGGTTTATGTTCTTGGCTCCTTCCTGCAGCGCCCTGCCCATCGTGCCTATGGCCTGGTATCCGACCAGTATCATCTTGTTGCTGCTGTCACGCGCAAGCTTTGAGAGGTAGAACAGGATTGGGCCGCCGGTGAGCATGCCGCTTGTTGTGACTATTATCGAGGCCTCCTTCTCGTTTACCACCTTGTTCCGCGTCCCTTTCGCCTCGACTGGCTTGAAGTTTGGGCTCTTGAACGGGTCGTAGTCGCTCATCAGTATCTTGCTCTGTATCTCCTTCCTGCATGAAAGTACGTTGTGCCTGTATATCCGCATTACCTTGTTTATCATGCCGTCGACGTAGACCGGCACTTTTGGTATTACTCCGGAATTCATGTAGTCGTCAAGCATGAATAGCACCTCCTGCGCCCTGCCAACCGCGAAGCTGGGGATTATTACCTTGCCTCCTGCCTTTATTGTATCGTTTATGCTCTTCAGCATGTCCCTGCTCACATGCCTTTCCGGGGGGAAGACGTCCTTCTTAGACCCGTACGTGCTTTCCGTTATTAGAGTGTCGGCCGTCAAGCTTCTTATATCGGCGCCTTCGAGCAGCCTTGTCTTGGCAAGGTTGATATCGCCGGTATAGACGACCTTGTTCCTGCCGTCGCTCACCTCGATGAGCGCGCTGCCTATTATGTGCCCTGCCGGGATGAACCTTATGGTCAGATCCCTGAACTTTATGCTAGTGTGGTACTCGACGACCTTCGAATGCCTAGCCTGCTCCTGCAGCCCCCTTTTCGATACTGTGCTCGGGTTGGACAGCCTTATGTAGTCGCTTATCATGACGCTTGAGATGTCTATTGTGGGCTTTGTCCCGTAGTAGTGGCCCTTGTAACCGGCCGAGTATATGTGCGGGATGAACCCTACGTGGTCCAGGTGAGCGTGCGAGATGAATATGCCGTCAATCGCTTTCAGCTGGTCGCCGTCTAGCTGGGGATACTCGGTTTTTTCACCCAGCTTGATCCCGGAGTCAAGCATTATGCTCGTGTTCTTGGTCCTTAGTACTATGCAACTTCTGCCTACCTCGCCTGCTGCTCCATAAAATGAAATTTCCATCATTAACACTAGATTTCAGTCCGCAGGGCCCTTTGGCTCCTGCTTTGCCTCTTTTTTCTTTATTATCACTATATCTTCAAGGTTTATCTCCTGCTGCTTAGGTTGCGGCTTCTGCCCGCCGCTGTGCTGCGGTGGAGATTTTGTCCTTCTCCTCTGTATTCCTAGCGCCTTCCTTATCCCGGAATAGAGCTCGTCCAGCTTCGCATCCAGTTCTGCTATCGACTTGACCACGCCGGTAAGCGCCGCCTGGTATTCCTCTATGTCCTTGCTGACAAGGCCGCGCTTCCTCTCCAGCTTCTCGAGCTTCATCCCTTCCTCTATCTGAGCATTAAGTTCGTTTATCTTCCTGACCATGGACTTCTCCTGCGCAAGCGAGAGCGATTCGGTTGATATCTTGAACTCTATTGAATGCCTCATGCGGCGCAGCTTGCCGAGCGCCTCCCTGCTCTGGCCTTTGCCCTTCTGCTTCTCCATCTCTGAGAGTTTCGCAAGCGCCTCCTGCTCTGCCTTCTTGTAGTTCAGCCTGTACTGGCTCTCCCTCATCCTGGCCACCAGCCCGGAGCGTTGCTTCTTGAGCACGTCAATCTGGCTGCCGAGCTCCTGAACCTTTGGATCGGTAGAGGTCTTTATCAGGTTGTTGAGCGTGCTGGCATGGTTTGGGGCGCTGCCGTTGTTTGAAGCCGTAGCGTTCCTGCTCCCTATGTGGTCGTTTACTCTGCTGCTTTCATTTTCGGTCAGCCAATCGCCTTCTGCGCCGCTTCATTCAAATATGAGGAACCGTTGCCTGTGATTATCTCTTGGTATACATTTAATAACGTATCTGTGACGTTTTTAACAGAGTAGCTCTCTGCCGTGCTGACAGTTTCCCTGTAGGACCTTGGGCTGCCAAGCACTTTCGCTATCTTCCTTGCGCACGCGCCTGCGTCGCCAACCGGGAATTTCTCCCCGTTGCGCCCATTGCGTATTATCTCCTTTATCGCGAGGTGGTCGACCCCGACAACCGGCTTCCCTGAGGCGAGTGCCTCGAGCAGCACGACGCCCTGCGTCTCGAAGGTCGATGCGGTGCACATGAGGTCTGCTGCGGCATAGTACCGCGGCAGTTCCTCCTGGCTCACGAATCCGACGAACCTGGTTTGATCGCGAAGACCGTAGTCGATGGCCATGTGCTGGTAGTAGTGCATCGCTGGTCCTGTGCCAGCAAAGACGAACTTCACATCCGGCCTCTTCAGCGCCTTCGCTGCCTTGAGTATCACGTCTATCCGCTTCTCGCGGCTCACCCTGCCGACATATAGGACGACCTTGTCCCTCTTTCCTTCCGTCAGCCTCTTCCTTATCGCTGCGCCGCTGTTCTTGGGGTTGAACCTTTTCGTGTCGACGCCGTTAGGCACGGTGACGGTGTTGGCTACGCTGTGGCGTTCCAGTATCTTCTTTGTCGCGTCGCTTGGCGCTATCACCGCATTGCACTTGTTGAAGAAGAACCTTGCATAGGGCCACGCCGTCTTTATCATCATGCGCTGTGCTATTTGGCTAGTCCCTCCGTACTGGGCGAGCACGCTCTTGTGCGTGAAAAAGGTGTGGAATGTACCGACAATCGGTATCTTGTTGATCTTCGCCATCGCCAGGCCTGACAGGCCCATCATGAATGGCGTATGCGCGTGTATTATGTCGGGTTTTATCTCATTGAGCTTGGACGCTGACAGGAACGGGAAAAGCGCCAGCCTGTACTGCGGGTATTTCTTGAACTTGACGCCATGCACCGCATAGACGTGCCTGCTTATCTCCACCATCGGCTTAGATATGCTGTATCCGCTGGTGAACACGTATACCTTGTGCCCCCTCCTCTCAAGCTCCGCCTTAGTGTTGAGTATCGAGGTGACTACGCCATCCACTGCCGGCAGATAGGTATCTGTGTAAAATGCGATCTTCAGTGACTTCATGCTAACCCTGTCCGAAAATGAGCTACTGCCCTATGACTATTGCCTCCCCGCCTGCCGCCTTTATCTTCTCCACTGCTGCCTTGGAGAATCCGGCAGCCTTTATCTTCACTGGCGCGCTCAGGGACCCGTTGCTGAGGACCTTGCAGTTGCGCAGCTCTATCTCCGCCGCGCCCTTGGCCTTTGCCATGCTGCTCACCTGCATCAGCGTTATCTCATCCAGCCTGCTCCTGTTCCACGGATGGAATCCCTTCTTGTGCATCTCTTCCCTGGCCTTCGAGGTCATGTATGTGAAGTTGTGCTTCCTCGATCCTGCCCGTCCAACTCCGCCGCGGTCTCCTGCGCCCCTGGCGTTCTTTATGTTGCCGACTCCCCAGCGCCTGGTGCCGTAGTACTTCCTGTTGCGCTTCTGCTTCCTTACTACCATCATTTCACCATTCGCTGTATGAGGCCGTTTATGCCGGGGCCCATGTAGCCGAGTGCGCCCCCCTGCTTGACATTTCTCTTTATGCTCCTGTAGCCCTTCCTTGGCGGGTGCAGCCTGATGGGCAGGCTTTTCCTGAGCTCCTTCATGTCGTACTTGCCCTCGAGTATCTCTTTAGGGTCTGCCTTGATGCCGGCGCTATTCACCAGCTTGCCGAGCACCTGCTCGTTCACCTCGCCGTATGTTATGTAGTTGCTGCACTCCTTTATCATGCCGTAGTAAGAGTCGTCCATCTTTATCAGGACGCAGTTATTCACCCTCTTTAGCCTAAGCCTGTTTAGCGTCTCCGCTATGTTGTGCCTGACATTGACCCTGCCGCGCACTCTGATTGCCGCGATTATCTTGTTGTTCAACTGATCTGGCATAAAACACGCACTTCCTGATGCCCTTTACCATATATTATCTGCAACGAGTATTTTAAAGGTATCTTTTGCCCTGCGCCATGCGCGCTCATAGCGCTCCTGCTGATCCCAGGAAGGCGACCCCGAAGGTGAACACTATTGCAAAGGTTATCACCAAGACGATGAGCCAGTTAAGCAGCAGCGTGCCGAATGCCTTGAGCTTGCTAATCTTGAGCTGGTTTGACAGCCCGAACAGCAGCGTCACAAAAGACCATATTGAGAATATCGCGACAAGCACTACGCCAGCAGCATACGCCAAGCTTATCGTAACTGCGTGCATGTGCCCGCCTGCGCTCGCGATCAGCGGGAGCGACAGCCATCCGGTGAATAGCATGGGAATGATTGAATATGCGAAAGCCGTGGTGATTCTGGAGTAGTTGCCGCGGTATAGCTTGAAGAGCTTACCTATTATCACATGGTATATTCCGCCGTCTATGATGATGCCTAGCGGGAAACCGATTATGAAGTAGACCGCTATCATGGCTACGATGCCGTAGCCAGCCAGCGGCGCTATGAACTTCGCGACCAGGAAGCTGACTATCAGGCCCAGCACTAGCGGTATCGGCATCAGTTTGTAGTAGAACTTGAGCGAATCGCCTACGCTCATGCTATTTGAAGTTGCAGCTTTAGGGTTTAGAAAAACCCTTAATGCCTTCCCAAGCGTATCCGTGTATCCCATAAAACCGATTGTATAGCATTGCCAAGGTTTAAAATACAGTGTTCGTTGCCGCGTAACCAAAACTTCCGCTAGTCACCAGGGGGTGTTACCTTTTTAAAGTATGCGCTTTGATTAGAGACCGGCAGTTGATTGGATTGTACTACAGCGACCACATGAGGGTAAAGAGGATGGAGAAGCTCCTCGAGAAGCTTGCATACATATCGGTCGCGCTCGATTTCATCGTTGCACTCGCATCTTTCCTTGTCCTTAAGAGGGCGGCATTCTCTTCGGTAATGCTTGCGATAAGCGGCGACCTGGTGCTTGCAGAGATGGGGATCATAACTGTAATATTTATGACCCTGACGGCCATGAAGCACTATGGCAGGATAATGGCAGCATTGGAGCAGTTGAAGTTCAGGAGCAGGCATGCCAGGATAGGCGCAGTTTTTGGCGTCAGATAACAGCAGCTGAACGAAGCATTTTTATCCTTTTTGGGTTAAACGCTTACCCGTGGGGATTATATGATGCCAAGAACCGAAGACGCACAGGCCGCTGCCAGGCGCGAAAAGGTGAATTACCTTGTCGAAAAATTCATCAGCATGGCGACAAGCCCAGAGCTGCGAGTTAAGCTGCATGAGTATTTCTGGAGGCTGGATATAGACCCGTCGGTGCAGCATTACTCTATAACTGCCGGAACGAAGCCTGTGAGCGATGATGACATCGCGCATGTCAGGCAGGCGCTGGCGAATGCAGACGAAAAGGGACTGAATGGCCTTTTCGAGATCATAAGCAGGATCCCGATGCCCATTGGCATGCGCCGTGAGGCACCGCACGCTAGGACAGCAAGCACGGCATAGTCATAGCATCTTCTGCTTCAAGCCACGCTCCTTTTTGCCCTTGTCGCGGTTTAGAAGGTCTATTTTTCCGAATACGCCAGCGTAGCCTGGCTCTATGGTGATGTTCCCGTCGCGCACGTTCATTATCGCGTGCGCCATCTCCTCACCGGCAGCCTCTGATATCCTTTCGGGGCTTTGGTCGACCAGTATGCTATATTCCGTGCCCAGTTTAGCAATCATCTCGGAATACGCCTTTGAGACGGACACGCTGGTGGGTGCCTTCCTTGTCACGTACGCGATTACCTCCATGAGCGGCACAGCCCTCACATAGGGTATGCTGTTCTTTGGCACGTATCCCGGCTCGCGATCGGCGAACTGGCTTATCCTGTGTAGGACGCCAGCCAGGATTTTTCCGCCGCACACGGGGCACCTTGTTACCGATTTCTGCTTGTCAGGATCTATCGACACCATGCACTGCCTGTGCCCGTCGAAATGGTACTTGCCCTCTTCCGGGAAGAACTCGACCGTCTTGCTGAACCGTTTACGGTCTTTGCCCTTAATCGCGCTTATCAGGCCGCCATAGGATGGCGCATCGAGGTCGAACACGTTCATCTCGCGCCCTATCTTTGGAAGCGAGTGCATGTCGCTGTTCGACAGTAGGGAGTATCTGTCAAGTGCAGAGATCCTCCAGTTCATGGCAGGGTCGCTTGACAGCCCGGTTTCCAACGCGTATATGTGCTTCTCCTGATCTTCATACGCCTCTTTCATGGATTCTACGCCAGAAAGCGCACCGAAGACCCCGAAGTACGGCGTCCACGCGTGCGCCGGGAATACGAACGTGCTGCTATCGGCTTTAAGCAACTCTTCTACAAGCTCGGCTGCGGACATGGATACCTGCGGGCGGCCGTCGGACGTCAAATCGCCACGCTTTGAGAGCCTCTCGTTTATAGCGTCAACAGCCTCGAAGCTTGGCGCGAGCATGCAGTGGTGTATTCTCCTCTGCTTTCCAGCCTGGTTGAATACGGTGGATACCTCGCTGCCCAATACAAATCGTACATTGCTTGCGGATCCCTTTGCCTTGAAAAGGCCAGGCTCTGCTGGCTCGAGCCCCTCTTTCAGCTCCTTTAGCCATAGAGGATGCGTGAAATCCCCGGTGCTTATCAGGCTGATTCCTTTCTGCACGGCGGTTTCCTCTATGCCTGGCACGTTGATGGCGCCGCTGCACGCCATGGCGAACCTTGAGTGGATATGCAGGTCTGCTATTATCTCCATATGGATCACTAAAGTTTGCGGCCGTACTTTTCCAGAGCGTCAAGCGCGACGCGGCGCACGTTAGGCAGCGTGTCCAGCGTTTTCAGCTCTTCGGGGCCAAACCACCCAATCCCTGTGCTTTCTTTGTTGAAATTCAGCGTGCCGCCGACTACCTTTGCGATATATATCATGTCAAAGTGTATATGCGGCGGCTTGGTCTTGTATGGCACACGCTCGTGCATTATGGTAAACGGGTTGTCCAGGGTGTACGCCAGGTCATCCCTGTGCATTCCCGCATCCTCGTGTATGAGCTCCACGTCAAGCCCTGTCTCCTCTTTGGTCTCGCGCAAAGCAGTTTCGTAGGGGAACTCGTCCCCTTCCATGTGCCCGCCGGGAGGCAGCCATGCGCCTATCTTGGCGTGATTGAGCAACAGTACCTTTCCGCCTTTTATAACGAGGCATCCTGCGACTATGCACTTCTTTTCCTTTGGCGCATCGCCGTGGAGATCATCAACCATAGACTTATGAAGGGCTATAAATATTTAGCAATATCTTATCTAGCGATAGAATGAGCGGGGCGGAAAAAAGCATCGAGTTGGTGCTTCGCAGGCTGAAGAAGAGGTATCCAGAGGAGATGAGGACCTCCCTCAGCCATTCAAACCCGTGGGAGCTCCTGGTCGCGACGATCCTTTCCGCGCAGACAACAGACGCACAGGTAGACAAGGCAACCCCTGCGCTCTTCAGGAGGTTTCCAAACCCGAAGAGCATGGCAAAGCTGAGTCCAGAGCAGCTCTACCCGTATGTGAAGACATTGGGCTTCTACAGGGTTAAGGCCAAGCACGTGGTTGGAACTGCAAAGATGCTGCACGAACATTTTCACGACAAGGTACCGAATACTATAGCGGAACTCACAATGCTGCCTGGCGTAGGCAGGAAAACCGCAAATGTGGTGATATCGAATGCGTTCAATGTCAACGAGGGTATGGCAATCGACACGCACTGCAT
>DAHXLV010000005.1 GCA_027365815.1 Microcaldota archaeon | reverse complement strand
AACGGCAACGTGAGCGAAAGCTATGAGATATCGGGCGCGGCCCCGTCTACGCTCACAAGGGAGCAGCAGCTTACGTATGCACAGCAGCAGACCAAGCAGATCGCCAGCGTGCTGAGCGGCGGTGCACTGCCTGTCGCGGTGTTCCCTGGAACGCCGACAACCGTGCCGCCTACGTTAGGCTCGCACTTCCTTTACATCAGCATTATAGCAGGCGGCATTGCGATAATATTCGTATCGGCCTTCATTATGGTCAGGTACAGGAAGCTATTCCTGGTCGCACCCATACTGCTCACCACTGCGATGGAGCTCTTCATAATCGTATCGATAATAGGGCTTGTCGGGACCATAGACCTTGCGGCTGTTGCCGGAATGATAGCGGTTGTGGGAACCGGCGTGGATGCCCAGATAATAATAACTGACGAGGTGCTTGCGCACGGAAGCGGTGAAAGCGCGGCGAAGACGCTCCTGGGCCATGCGTTCTACATCGTGTGGGCGGACGCGGCGCTGCTCATAATAGCGATGATGCCGCTCTTCTTCTCGACATCGCTTGTAAGCATAATCGGGTTCTCCGAGTCTACCATTATAGGGGCTCTGCTAGGCGTCCTGATAACAAGGCCGGCATACGGCGCCATAATAAGCAAGCACTATTCTTAGGTGAAACCGTGATAAAGCACTGCCCGACATGCGACAGGACCAGCGACAAGGTCAGCTTCATCGGAGAGTTCTGCGAAGTCTGCGTGAGCGGAAAGCTCAAGGAGGGCATACCGGACAGGGTGATAATAGAGAGGTGCAAATCATGCGAAAGGGTCAGGACCCCGACAGGCTACGGGATTCCGGACAAGATAACTCTCAGGGACGCGATAAAGCAGGGACTCCACACCAAGTTTGATATCAAAGTAGCGAGCTTTGATTGGAGGCACGCCGTTGTGAGGTTCTCGCATGAGGTAGATGGCAACCCCGTATCTTTCGAGAGGAGCATAGCCCTGGATGTGAAGAAGACCATGTGCCTTGACTGCTACAGGAAGACGTCAGGCTATTATGAGGCGATATTCCAGCTGCGGGGCCCGCGCGACTCGGTGGACAGGATGATGAAGAGGTTCACCAACTTCATAGAGACCAGGGGCGCATTCATATCGAGGATCGACGAGCTGGGCAACGGATATGACATCTACATGAGCGACAAGAAGCTTGCCAGCGCGTTCTTCGAGCACTACGAGCTTAAGCCGAAGCGCTCCTACATACTTTACGGGCTGCAGCGCGGCAAGAAGGTCTATAGGAACACCTACATGCTCAGGGTGTCATGACTGCTGTATGTAGACGCAGGGCACTGCCCCGTTGGACGGGCACGACGTTTGGGCGCTGACATTGACCAGGTAGCTGCCCTGCGCCGATATCCCTCCGAGGTTGCCGCTCACGTTGACCGGGGTATAGGCTGTGACATAGCTAGGCCCTGAGCTTGTCGACACTGTGAATATTATTACATGGCCAACGCCGTTCGTCTGCGTCCCGACATATACGTTCTGCACGCCTGGCGGCACCTGGACAAGCACAAGCTGCCTCGCAGGGTATCCCTGGGCTCCGACAGACGCGGCTATGTTCGCCAGTTTTGTCGCGGCCGCCTGCGCCTCTGTCGATGAGAGCGAGGAATTAGAGGATGATATCTGGGCGAAGGCGATGACAACTATCGGCAGCAGTATCACAAGCCCAAAAGAGACCGTTATGAGAAGTTCGAAGCTCGACTGGGCGCGTCTGCTCTTAGGCAAGTTCATCATAGTACTCTGCCTCGTCCATTCCCTTCTTGAACGTCGACACCTTCCTCACAGTCAATCTCTTCTCCTTCATCTTTTTTATCTCTTTCATCAGCGTTGCGAGGAGCTTGCCCAGCGTCCTCTCCATGTTGAAGTCGGTCGAGTGCACGTATATGGTACCCTGGCCTTCTATAGAAAGGCGCGCCCGCATTTCATACTTGCGGTTTCCGACCTTCTTCACGTTAAGGAATACGGCCAGCGCCTTTGCCTTGAGCATCTGCTCCGCCTTCTTCATGAAGTCCTTGAGGCTCTCCTTTGCGTCAGCCTCGTATTCGTGCATATCTCCTTCGAGGCCTGACAGGAATATGCGCTGGTCCTCCATGCGGCGCGCCGAGAGCACGCTGCCGAATATGTCGAGGATGGTGACGATCCCGACAGGGGCGCCCCTCCTCACAACGATTACAGAGGATACGCTGTTCTCGACCATCTTCCTCGCCGCGTCGGCAAGGCTGCCGGTGTAATCTATCGTTATCAGGTTCCTGCTTGCAGTGCTGCCAAGCTGCGCGTCGGACGGGCTGTACGAAGTGTTTTTCATCTCTGGGAGCCTGTCCCCTTTCCTGGAATAATTGACCATCAGGTCATGGTTGGTTATTATCCCAGAGAGCCTGCCCCCCTGCAGGATGACAAGCCTGCTTATCCTGCGCTCCCGCATCGCAGAGCGTGCCTGCGCCAGGGTGGCGTTGGAATCCACCGCGACAACAGGCGAGGTCATGGTGTCGTTTGCGTTCATGCCGGAAAGCATGCGAAGCGACAGCAGGACCTTGAGGAGCGTGGACCTCTTTATTATGCCCGAAACCCTGCCTCCAGATAGGTAGGGCAGCGCCTTTGCCCTGCTCTTGTGGAAGCTCAGGAGCACCTCGTCTATGCTTGTGCTGCTTTCGACGGCAGGGACTGCGAGTGCGTACTTGCCTGCGTGGTCCTTGCCGATCCCTGAGTTTTCGGCGAACCTGTAGAGCGCCCGGTTGTCTACTATCCCGTAGTAGCGCGGGCCCTTCGTAACCACAACCGCGCTGTACCTGCTTATCGATGAAACGATCTCCGTCACAGGAGTCTGAATGTCAAACGATTTAGTCTCGGATATCAGCTCCCTTGGTATGTTTAGGTTTGATGTGTCCATTCCAGCCCCTTATCTATTCCATAACAAAATATAAATAATGGGGAATAAAAAGGCTATTGCGCGCCAGGGTGGCAGATCGGCTATGCGCCCGCCTGCAGAGCGGAGAAGGAGGATTCGACTTCCTCCCCTGGCTTGCAACAAAAGTGTTAAAAAAACACTAGGGGGATATCACTGTGATGGTATGCCTGGAGGGAATGGCTGGTTTGATAGGAACTCTTTATCTTTTGCTAGGGGCGTAGAGGTGATATTCGGCGCCATTTGGGGCATAGATGGAACCTTGAAGTTTGTCCCTGGCGTTGTCCAGGCATTCCCACAGATGCTCCGGCAGGCTTCCTCCGGGCAACCCCAATGGTTATTGGGATGGTTCAGTTTCTGGTCCGGAGCGGGTGCGGTCCACCCGGCGTTGCTTGTGTACTCTGTCGGACTGCTTGAACTGGCCCTCGCCTTCAGCCTCATATTCGGGTTCATGCGAAGGATAGGCTATCCTGGTGGCGTCCTGCTCAGCCTCCTCATCTGGTCCGTCCCCGAAGGGCTTGGAGGACCGTACGGGCCAGGCTCGACCGACATAGGCACAGGGATAATATATGCGATTGCCTTCCTCATGCTGATTGCGCTGAACGCCGCATGTGGATCTGGCAGGCCCTCCCTTGATGGAGCAATAGCCAAACGGGTAAAGTGGTGGAAAAAGCTCGCGGAATTCTGAGGCTGGCTTTGGCGGCGCTCGAGTTTACACGTCAAGAACGGCGCGCGCAGTGAACCCATTCTTCGTTTTGCCAACACGCATGTCGAACCTCGAGACGCCCTTGACGTATATTATCGAGTATTCCGGTTTCTCCCCTCTTGCTGAGAATTGTGCATCGATCGTGTAGCCCCCTTTTGATTCCTTTATGAGCATTCTGTCAACCTTGTAGCAGTATACTCCCTTTGCGTCTGCAATGGACAGCGCACCCTGCAGCATCGCCCAGAGAAGGTCCTCCAGCGTTGAAGCCCTTTCGCGGATATTCAGCCTCTTCGCGCCGCCTTTCAGCCTTGTGAGTGCGGCTATATCCGCTGATGTGTCGAACATGGCCAGCGCGGCGTTTCTGAACGCCTCTTCAAGCGTCTTTCCGCGGGCTACCAGCTCCACATCGGCCGTATGGTTCGTGAACGAATACCCCTTCCTTCCTGGCATACCATCGTTATTTTATGCGATTGCTTATTAATATTGCTTGGCAGTAACTTTATGTCCTGTGAAGACAAGAGTAACTACTGACTTGTGATGAAGCCCATTTCGACCGAGGACACTGCTTAATGTGTTTTGCATGCGTACAGATCCTGGAAAGGCACTTGGCATAGCCATACTGTTCGCCGCGATGCTCCTGGCGACCTTCGGAACGCTCCTGGCGACCAGCTTCTCGGTGCTCGACACCGACCCTGCCTCGTATATCATAGTAGTAATGCTGATGCTCTTCGTGTTTATAGTCTTCTCGGCGAAGGAGGAGCTGCACCTTAACAGGAATAAACGCACGGTAGTCTACGGGCTTGCGGTCTTCGCAGCCTATTTCATGATACTTTCATACTCTAGGGTCGCCCTCTCCTTCGTCTTTATGACCTTCAGGGTGGATGCGCTGCTCATCCCGTTCTTGCTTGTGTCGATGGTGCTGATACTTTTCGGAACTGACGGGGTCAGGAAGCTCTCTCCGCTGGTAATCTATTCGTTTTTCCTTTCGCCGCTGCTGCTCATGCCCCTTCTGATGCAGAATGCGGCTTTCGCAAACATGAACGCCGCGTTCGTCTACGACGCACTCAAGGTTTTCGGCGTGCCTGGCGTGGCTCTCAACGGCATAACGATAACCTCTGCGGCCAACACGAGCATATCGATAGCGACGACCTGCGCCCCGATAGGCACGTTCGTCGCGCTTGTGATGTTCCTGATACCTGTTGCGTACCTGTATGAGGGCGGCATAAGAAGGAAGCTCGCCTGGGTCGTCTCTGGGCTTGCGCTGCTGCTCCTCCTCAATTTCGGCAGGATGCTCTTCATCGCATATTCATGGGCATTTTCCGGCATATCCAGGGCGGTCGCGGTGTTCCACATCTTTGCAGGGCAGCTGCTTTTCTACGCTGCGATAATAATCATGCTGCTAATCGCAGGCAGGTACGGCATGCGCCTTGCAAAGATGAAAAAGGGGCAGCTGGCAGGCCTGGGCGCAGGGATGAGGAGGTCCGCAGCCGGCTTTGGCTACCCGATAGCAATCGTCATCGCCATCGGGCTGATTGGGCTTTTCCTGTCGCTGCCGTACCCGCATTCGGTATACGCGTCCCCGAGCTTCTTCTACGGCAACGCATCTACGATAAGCCAGAATTCCCTGTATGCCGAGATAGGAGGCAGCTTCTCGGCTTTCTCGGCTAATGCAATCAAGATAGGGGCACGCAACTTCACCGAGGCGCTTGCGATACTGAATGCCAGCAACGTCAGCTATGACACATACGTGGTGGCGAGCGCGTCCAACATGCCCCTGTCTGGCTTCATGGTGACGAACTACTCGAGGCTGGCTGGCACGCGGTCGTACCTGCTCAGGAGCGGGATCAGGATAACAAGCGCCACCGTCTACTCCGGCAGCAGCGAGTTCGAGGTGAACTACTTTGCGGCGCCGTTCAACGTAAGCGGGGATTACCTCACCGTGAATTATGAATTCTTGAAGCTGCTGAACGGAACCACGCCATCCTGCAGCATGCTGACCTACAAATCTGTCGGCCTCGTCAATTACATCGAATCTATGATCTACAATGCAGTTTCCGGCGAACCGGGCGGCGGAGCGAACGGAGTGATGTGCAGCGCCTATATTGTGGCGAACTACGTGTAGTGATGCAGCGTGCCGGCCAATAAGCGGATCATGATGGAAAGGCTCAACGCCGAATACAGGAAGCTGCCTCGCAGGATGAGAGGATGGGGGCTCAGCAAGAATTTCGTTGCCGGGGAAGGCCCTATAGACGCGGATGTAATGCTTGTCGGGCAGGCCCCTGGCAGGCATGAGGACGAGACCGGACGGCCATTCGTTGGGATAAGCGGGCGCCTGCTGGACACCCTTCTCAAGAAAGCCGGGCTGGAGCGCAGCGATGTTTACATAACAAGCGTCGTGCAGTTCTTCCCGCCTAAGAACAGGGCCCCGTCAGATCCAGAGATAGCAGCGTGCAGGCGCTTCCTTTACAGGCAGATCCATATAATAGAGCCGAAAATCGTAATAGTCGTGGGAGCTGTTGCGTTGAAGGAGCTGCTCGGTAGAGTTGGCATAATGAAGGTCCACGGCAGTCTTATAAAAAAAGACAGGGACTATTTTGTGACCTTACATCCAGCAGCGGCTGTAAGGATAAAGAGGAACCTCCCGCTGATAGAGGGCGATTTCAGGAAACTGGGGGCGATGCTGCATTGATTACGGCTATGACTCGCGCTTCTCCATCGGGAAGAGTATTACCTCCTTTATGGAGGGCTTGTCTGTGAGCAGCATCACAAGCCTGTCTATTCCCAGACCGAGGCCGCCTGTAGGCGGCATGCCATATTCCATCGCCTCTACAAAAGCGGTATCCATCGGCTCGGCCTCGCTGTCCCCCTGCGCGGCCTTTCTCGCTTCCTCTTCGAAGTTCTCCTTCTGGATCACCGGGTTCTGGAGCTCAGAATAGGAGTTGGCTATCTCGATCCCGGATATATAAAGCTCGAACCTTTCGACTAGCTTTGGGTTGCCCCTTTTCGGCCGCGTCAGCGGCGATGTCTCCCTTGGGAAGTCTATCACGAATGTGGGCTGCACCAGCTCTGGCTGGACCAGCGTCTCTAGAAGCTTGCCGTACGCGTGGGCTCGGTTCCTCTTGCCGCCCTCAAGCCGTATGCCCTTGCTCTCCGCAAGCGCGCATAGCTCGTCGTCAGTCATGGCCAGGACGTCGCTGCCCACCTTCTCGTTGATGCTGTCTATGAACTTTATGCGCCTAAACGGGGCCTTCATGCTTATCTTCTGCCCCTGATAAGTCAGCTCTCCAGAGCCCAATACGCCGTTGGCCACGTATGAGAGCAGCTTCTCCGTCAGTCCCATCATGCCGTTGTAGTCTGCATATGCCTGGTACCACTCTATCATCGTGAATTCCGGGCTGTGCGTCGTGTCTATATCCTCGTTCCTGAACGCCTTGTAGATCTCGTAGACCTTCTCGAAACCTCCTATGATCAGTCTCTTTAGATACAGCTCGTTGGCTATCCTGAGGTAGTCATCCTCGCCGAGGGTGTTGACGTGGACCTTGAATGGGTCTGCATCTCCGCCTCCATATAGGGGCTGTATCACCGGGGTTTCGAACTCCATGAAGCCTTTCTTGTCGAGGAACTTCCGTATCAGGCTGACTGCAGCGCTCCTCTTGAGCGCAACGTCCCTCGATTCCTGGTTCATTATCAGGTCCAGGTACCTTTTCCTGTACCTTGTCTCCGTATCCTGGAGCCCGCGCCACTTTTCAGGCAGCATCCGGACCGCCTTCGCAAGCTGCTTGTATGCTTTTACGTTTACGCTTATCTCTCCAGGCGTCGTCTTGAAGACGGTTCCCCTGACCCCGATCATGTCGCCGGCGTTGAGCTGCTTTAACTTCTCGAATCTTTTCTCGCCAATCAAGGAGTAGTCGAAGTACGCCTGTATCCTGCCGGTGCTGTCCTGCACATCCATGAATATCAGCTTGCCGGACTTCCTTATCGCCATTATCCTGCCGGCTATCGATACCTTCTTGCCTTCGTACCTTTCGTACATGCGTTTTACGCGCGCTGCCATCGCGTTGGCCCTGTAGGAATAAGGCATCCTTGCTATGGCATCCCTGATGTCATTCTCCGGCATCATATCGGTATAGAATGCCCTGTAAGGTATTAAAACATGGCGGGCAGGCTCATCCTACCGTCTCGGAGTATATGCCTGCCTTCGAAGCCTCGCTGATCAGCCTTCTGTCAACCACGTGCGACACCAATATCTCCGAGATGCCAGACGCAGAGACCACTATCGCAGCCGTGTACGGCGGCCTGAAGCTTTCCGTAGGCATTGACTCGGATGGCTTTATCGCTGTCGGCACCATGAGGAGCGATATGCTTGGGTAAGGCGCCCATTTGTGCAGCCCTTTTGCCTCAACCCTCCTTAGGAGGTTGACGGCCGGGCCTTTTTTGTGGGATGCATAACCGAACCCCGGGAGCGTGACGGTATCCAGCGGGTCAAACCTCAGCGTGACCCTCTCTTTTGGCCTACCCCGCAGTATGTCTGGTATGCCATGCTTTTCAATGACATGCTGCGGCACGGCAGCAGAAGCGCGTATGTCCATTTCCTCTCATCAAGTCGTCTGTTTTTTTAGATATTTATGGTTTCTGGTGCTGGGGGATGGCGGCCGCTATGGGGCATAAAAGGGTGAGGAGCTCCTAAGGGCTCCTCTTACTGTGGGGGTGAAACAATTAGCGTATCCGATGCCTTGCCGGCGTCGTACTTGTAGTAGACCTTCCGGCCGAGCTGGAACCTCTCCAGGATGCCTAGCTTGTATAGCTTGTTCAGCCTCACCGATGCGGCGTTCCTGCCCTTGTAATTCATCCTTTTCTTAACATCATCGGCGCAGGCCATACCAAGAACCTGTACGTTCTTGAGTATCTCGGCATCAAGCCAAGATATAGGTACTTCCCGTGCGCCTCTGATTATGTTCTGTCTTTGGTCCTCTACCTCCTCGTCCTCGTAGTAGGAATTGTCGCGAATTCCACTTTCGAGCCTTGCCATGTTCTCTTGAATGCTCTTCAGCAGCATTGTAGTGCGCCTGTTCTCATCAACCATATATTTGACCAATGAGAGCAGGTTCGAGGATGTCTCCTCGGATTTCTCCTTCTCCGACAGGAGCTCCTTCTCCTTGTCGGTCTTCTCTTTTATGTTTGCTATGCTTTTTTGAATCTCTACAAGCGCATTTTCTATGCTTTTTTTGGAACGCATCGAACCCTCCCCGACTGTTTCATGACCCTTCCGTTTATGAATCATGACTAAATCACGAATCTATTGTGAATATATAGATATTTAAAGCTTTGCGGTGCCAGGATTAGGGGAAGGTAGTGCGCCGTTTCTCCCTTCCGGTATTGCATCGGGCTTCCCGCTCTCGTCAAAAAGCCTTTTAATAACAGAATGGATAACATGTGTTGATATGGAGGAGGTTTACATGCCGGCCGAGAGGCTGGCTGAGCTGAGGAAGGCTGCTAAGGCGCGCAAAGGCATAGAGAGCGCATGCGGCTGCAGGATAGCCATAGAGGGCGACATTGCCATCATATCAGGCAAGCCATACGGCGAGTTCGTAGCCAAAGGCGTGCTGCAGGCTTTCGGGAGGGGCTTTGACATTGAGGTGGCAAGGCTGCTGCTTGGCGACAACTGCTATTTCGCATCGATAGACCTGAAGGAGGAGCTTGGTAGCGAAACCAGGGTCAGGCGCATAAAAGCCAGGATAATAGGGGAAAACGGGCGCACAAAAAAGTACATAGAGGGGGTGAGCTCGGCAAAGATGTGTATATACGGCGACACTGTAAGCTTTATAGGCAGCATTGATGAAATAAGAGAGGCGGAAACAGCGGTAAACACCCTTGTTGAGGGAGGCACGCACAGGCTTGCCTACCTGAGGATGGAAGCCGCGCACAGGAAGAACAAGGAGGCGGCGCACAGGCCAGACTTCTGAGGCGACCATGTATGGCTAGCACCACGAGCGCAGATCAGATATTTACAGAGTTCAGGGAGCATTCGGCAGCCGAATTCTTCAAGAAGAACAGGCAGATGCTCGGGTATTCTGGCGCAGGGAGGTCGCTGGTGACAATAGTCCACGAGTACATATCCAATTCGTTGGATGCTTGCGAGGAGGCCGGCATACTGCCAGATGTTGAGGTAATAATAAAAAAGGCTGAGGGCGGCAACCCCAACAGGTATACGATAAGGGTGACCGACAACGGCCCGGGGATACCGAAGAATTTTGTCGGCAAGGCGCTGGCGACCATATTCGCAGGCACAAAGTTCCACAGGTATATGCAGCAAAGAGGCCAGCAGGGCATAGGCGCGGCCGGCTGCCTGCTTTTCTCCCAGATAACGACAGGGAAGCCACTGCGCGTCAAGTCATCGACGGGCAAGGGCAAGGCTTATTCGTGCCTGCTCAGCCTGAACACGGTGAACAACAAGCCGATAATAGCAGAGATGCAGGACATAGATGAAAAGTTCAGCGGGTTGATAGTTGAAGGCGAGTTCGCCGACATAAGGTATGAGAGCGGAGACCACAGCGCCTACGAGTATATAAGGAGGACAGCGCTGTCCAACCCGCACCTTCAGATAAGGATGGTGGATCCGAACGGGCAGGAGTTCCTGTTTGTCAGGTCGGTGGAGTCGCTGCCGCAGAGGCCTGTTGCAGCAAAGCCGCACCCGGCTGGCCTGTCCACCAACGACCTGCTCGACTTCGCGCACGCCAGCCAGAGCAGGAAGGTGTCCTCCTTCCTTGTGGATACGTTTGCGAGGACCACGCAGAACAAGATATCTGAGATAAAGGATACAAACGCGGCAATAGACATGGACAAGGACCCCAAGCACATGACCTGGGACGACGCGGAGATGCTGGTGAACGCGTTCAAGAAGGTCAAGTGGATTGCGCCTGACGCGAGCTACGTGGTGCCGATAGGGGAGGCCCAGATAAAGGTGGCGATCAAGAACATACTGGACCCGGAGCACATGTCTGTTGTCGAGAGGAAGCCGAGGATATTCAGGGGCGGGATACCCTTCGTGGTAGAGGCGGCAGTTTCATACGGCGGCAACTCGGGGAAGAAGGAGGAGGAGGGCTACTCTGGCAACATACTGAGGTTTGCGAACAGGGTGCCGCTGCTCTTCGATAGCGGAAGCTGCGCCATAACCAAGGCAGCGAACGAGATAGACTGGAAAAGGTACAATATAGACATGGAGACGCAGCCTGTGAGCGTATTCGTCAACGTCTCATCCGTCTACATACCCTACTCCGGAGTGGGCAAGGAGGCGGTGTCCCAGGAGGAGGAGATAATCGACGAGATAAAGCTTGCGGTGATGGAAGCTGCCAGGGGCGTGCAGAGATACGTGCGCGGCAAGGAGCAGGTAAACTTCAACGCGAACAGGTACAAGACCATAGCAAGATACGTGAAGCAGCTCTCGGGGGATATAGGAGACCTGACAAAGGCAGACAAGCAGAGGATAGAGAGGAAGCTTGAGGGCATAGTCGCAAGGCGGTTCCCCAGGACGAAGGACGAGAAAGAAGCAGAAGAGGCTATGTGAAAGCATCCTGCGGCTCGTCTGCATCTATCAGCTTTACCTGCCCTGCCGATATGTACATCTTCAGCTCCTCGGTCGGCATTCCGGTGGATGTCTGGACATACCTTATGAAGGAGTCGCGCCTGTCTGCATTCAGGAATGCTATGTATGTCTTCGCGTCCTGATACATCGGCACCTTCTGGAACCTGCTGGTCCTCGAGTATATGATGATGTATGAGCGCTCGTTATGCGCCGTGGCGATTATGTCAGCGCGGTCGCTCCCGTCGAGCTCGTTGAACTGGTATCCGTGCGAGACGAAATACAGCCTCAGCTTCTTGAATGTGGCGAGGTACTCTATGTCGTGGCCGCTTGCCGACAGCCATGCTTTAGGCACGTACAGACCGTCGGCGCTTACCAGGTGTCCTGCCGCCGCGAGCTGCGTCATCAGCAGCTCCGTGTTGCTGTACGTAAGGCTGACTGTCGAGTTGTTGTACTTTATGTTGCTGGCTATCGCCTGCCGCATCTCCTCTACAGACAGGGGCATGTACCTCCACCGGAAGTAGAGGTTCTGCTTGTCGAAAACAGAGACCAGCTCCGATGCCTTGATGCCTATCTGCGTTTCCTTCTGCTCACGTACCGACGGCACGTCTATGTAGAATTCATCGCGGTTGGGCGCCTTGACCACCGTAACAATTATCACCGCAAGTATCGCAACGACAGCTATCTCTATGTACTGGTTGTTTATCTGGATGCTGATGGGCTGGTTCACCGCCTGGTATGTGTAGCTGCGCGTGAGCAGCCCTATGTTGAAGTTTAGCGTGCCCTTCTGCTGCGGTGCGCCGCGCGGCAGCCTGTAGAAGATTTCGCCGCCGGTGACGTTGCCGGCGCTCTGGTAGAGCCCGTTGATGTTGATCGTGTAGTTTATTCCTGACAGCGGCTGCTGCTCGGAGCTCACCAGGAAGACGAAAGCCCCTGAGGAGTAGTTGGCGCTCTGCAGCGCTATCGATATTGGGGTGATGTTGAAGAGCGCGGAGGCGAGCTGCCTGTTGTAGAAGCTCTGCACCTGCGCCACGTACTGGCCCTGCGGGAGGTTGAACTTCAGGGGCTGTATGAGGGTGTAGTTGCCTGACGCCGTGAAAGGCGGCAGCGGTATAGCCTGCACCGGAGTCATGTTCAGGTAATAGACGGTAACGTGCGGCGCGATCTCCACTGGCGTGTTTGACCCCGTGTATATGGTTATCGCAGTGGGGAACTGAACAGTGGGCGCTACGCTTTCAGGCAGGGATGCCGTGCCGTTGAGCACGAAGCCCTGCTGGTAATAAAGGTACCGGTAGACGCTGCCTGGAGCAGCCAGCGAGTAGTTTTGGTTGTTGTACACCGTGATCCTGGCGTATGCTGCTGGCGTTGATAACGCAGTGTCATAGTTGAACGACGGGGATAGGTGCGAGAATGCGATTCCTATAGTGCCGGTCGAATTTGAAAGGCTCGGAGTGCTGACCGATCCGCTGCCGTACGCATACTTCGGGAGCCAGAAAAGCTGGGATAGCGACTTCGCTATGTCCTGGGCGGCGAAGCTGGGGCTGCTCCAGGAGCTCAGGTAGTTGGAGAAAACGAGGAGGGAGCCGTTGGCTGCGTGTATATAGCTAAGGGGCCCGTATTCGCTCCCTGCGAGGAGGGTAAATGTGCCGCCCTGGAAGTAGAACTTGTTTCCAGTGTTCGGCACGCCGCCTGCGGACCATGCAAGGAAGCCAGGCAGCTCAGAGGCATTGATTGGTACGAGTATCTGGCCGTTCGATGCATTTGCGAAGTTCCTGCCCACGTATACTATGTCGGTGCCCTTGTCCAGCAGATACTGTATCATGGACGTGCCGGTGCCTGGAGCGGCGGAAAGCATGTACTGCGGAAGCACGCCGTTCAGGATTATCAACGCGGAGTCGTTTGGCATAGAGAGCAGGCCAGTCTGGTTGACGGTGCTCAGCGATGTGCTGTTCTGCGTCACTCCATATGCCTTTAGGTAGTCGCCTATCAGGCCTATTGTCTCCTGCACCTGCCCGCAGTTGAAGCAGTCGCCTGACGCATTCAGCACATAGAACCTCTGGGGCGGGGGTGACTCGAACAGGGTGGCATTCAGGTAGATATCGGAAACGTTGACAGAGCTGTAAGAAAGCTGCGCTATAGGTATTATGTACTTGTTCGAGTCGTAGGTGGGGATCCCCCTGGAGAGCAGTATCGCGTTGAGCGCCGGCGGCGGCAGCGCCAGTTGGCTGTGGTTCCCTGAAGGAATGTTCCTGAAGAGCTGTGCTACGTACAGGAAAAGGGATGAAACGACCACTATCGCTATGATAGCAGCTATCAAAAGCCATTTGATTCGCATTGTAAAACACTTACAGGGGCGCGCCCTCCTGCTTCTTCCTGCTGAAAATCTTTATAAACATCTTCGTCAGGAGGTTCTCGTTATCGCCGATGCGCTTCAGTATCGTGTAAGTGCGTAGGTATTTCACCCGCTTGTTTATCCTTACTGCGTATTTCATGCTAGCCCTTGATTTCGATATATCCGCGAGAGATCATGGTGTTGAGTATCTGCTCGATGCGCGGGGGCGTGACCCCCGTTATCTTGGAGAACTCGTCGATGTCTATCGTGCTGTCGTGCGCCTCTATCCAGTCCTGCACCCTCACCATCAGCGCCTCGTCCGAGTAGGTCTGCAGCTCCTTTAGCTTCTGCTCGAGCTTCCTGTTTTCGTTGCTGAGCTGCATCCCCTGTACGATCAGGTTCTTGTTGGATGCCGTAAGTTCGACGTTGAGCCTCCTGAGCTCCTTGTACTCGTTGTATAGCGAATCGTATGTGTTGTAGAGCGCGCTGTAGCTCTGCGGTATCGTATTGACCACATCGTCTATAGCTGAATCGGCGTGCTGGAAGAGCGCCGCATTGTCCACGGTGTATATGTCGGATATGAGCGAAAGCACGTTGAGGAGGTTCTTTATTATATAGAGCCTGCGCATCTTGACCCCGGTGTCGTGCGCTATGGAGTACTGCACCAAGGCGCTGTCTCCCGAAAGCGTTATCAGGAAGAAGAGGAATGGCCTTTTCTGTATGTCCCTGCTCTCTATCCTAAGTATGATTATGTTGTCAGGGTTCCGCTTGACGTAGAGCAGCTCGAGCGATGAGAGCCTCTTCGCGATATCGTCAAAACTGCCTGACAGCTTCGCCCCGAGCCTTATCTCCTCGATGTCCGGGTCGACGAAGCCGGCCCTCTGCGCCTCTTCCGCCACTCTACCACTTTAATCTAATTGCAAAGAGGTATTTTAATACCTTTATCTGGTGGCGTCACCGCTGCGTTTGGCGCCGCCTTGAGGCGCGCCGCGCGGCAGTTCAAGCTCTGGGGTATAGTTTATGAGCGAAAGCAGGTACATGAGCGCGATTATGCCCAGGCCTGCCAGGATGGACCATGGATCCGCACGGGATGTCACGAAAAGCACGACCGAGAAAAGGACGCCTATGATCAGATAGGAGGTGCGCTTGCGCTCGAAGCTCTTCCTGGCCTTGAGGTATTTCTGGAAGCACTCCCTGCACACAACCGGGCGGTACTTGTTTTTGTACTTTAGCGTATGGCTGTTGAGCCAGCGGAGCGTGTTGATCACGCTGTCGGGGCGCACGTCTATCCCTGGCTTCTGCTCGTTGCAGATCATGCACCTTGGGTCCCTTTTGTCCATCATCATATCACTCCATGTCAACGGTAGCCTCGTACAGCCTGCCGGTCTCCGCGCTTATCCTGCTCTTGTCGGCCATGTCCAGCACCTCCTCTATGAGTATGTCATCCATGTTCATCCTCCTGAAGACGTTTATAATACGGTCACGGTTTAGGCCTGCTCGCTCCATCAGCCCTATGAACTGGACTATGTTGACATGGCGGTGGGACTTCTCCATGCTGCTCAACATCTCATCCATCTTGCGCTCGGTCATGCCGTAGGCGGCTAGGACCCGCCTGAGTTCTATCCTGCTTATGGTGAACGTGCTAGAGCCTGCCATCCGCACCACTGTATGCCAGTATCCTGGATATTATGACATCGTCTATTCCTAGGCTTTTGAGGAACGGGACAATGCTGCTATTGTCTACGCCGTTGCTCTTTAGGGCCCTTACCATGTCCAGCATCTTCATCGTCCTCTTGCTTTTGTCAAGCGCTTCGAAAATGTTCTTCGATACGTCGCCGCCCATATTGTATTCTATGAACTTGTTCCTGAGCTCCTCCCTTTCAAGCTGGTAGTCCTTCTGCAGCAGGTTGGCGGACAGCTCGCTCGGTGTCAGCACATCGGACATGTCTATCGTATACACGTAGAGAGGCTCCTCGCCGTTTATCTTCCCTATTATGAACGTCTCCGGGAAGTTCAGCGCTGTGGTGAATTCCATCTTCACTGCTGCCTCGCCAACGCCGAACCTGCTGATCTCGCCGCGTATGAAGTTCGAGAACTTGAGCGAGCCCTGCAGGTAGTTCATGAACTTCTCGTACTTTATCCTGAGTATGAACGTCGTGCCCACATTGGAGAATATCGCCTCGTTCACGTCGGTGGGGCTCTGGGATGCGACTATGAGCCCGAACCCGTACTTCCTTGCCTCCCTCACTATTGTTATCGCATCGCTCTTGTCGTCGCTGGCGACCTTCCAGGCCTCGTCGAGCACTATCATCGCCTTGAGCCCCTTCGATTCCATCCAGCCTTCTGAGCGCATCTTCTCCTTTATCGTCTGGAGTATGAATAGGGCGGCGAGGGCCCTGAACTTGTCGTCCGGGAGCCCGGATAGGTCTATGTCCACCAAGCCTGACTTCGCAAGCATGCCAAGATCGAGCGTGCTCTTCCTCGCGAAGAAGTCCTCCCCCTCCCGCGCAAACTGCCTGAGCCTGTATATCGCATTTTCGAGCTCAGCCGGATATTCGTAGCTGCCGTCCTGCAGCTTCTCCTGCAGGAGGGCGATGACCTCCTTGAGCGTTGGCGGCTCCTTGCCTTCCGGCGGATCCTCGTATAATACGAATCCGGTGTTCGTGTAAGACTGCTCGATCGCCTCCTCTGTCAGCCTCTTCTGCTCCGGATACAACGATATGTCGGTGAGTATGTCCAGCGAGTTCATTATCTGCTTTGTCCTGTCCAGCGGCTTCATCCCGGACAGGTCCAGCAGGTTCAGGTAGTCGCCCTTGGCAAGCGATATCACCTTGCCTCGCGTCTGCTCGACCCATCGCTTGTATTCCCCGGCCCAGTCGACAATTACCGCATTGGTGTTCCAGATGTAGCTGGCCCTGCGCAGGAATGTCTTTACGAAGAAGCTCTTTCCTGCCCCGGTTATGCCGACCACTGCTATGTGGGGGTTGGTGAGGTTCATGAAGGACCAGCTGAACGGCACCTTGAATATGCTGGTGTTTCCTACGTATATCGCCTGGAAAGGGTCGTTTATCAGCACGCTTGCCGGAGGCTCAGGCGGCCTGGAGAAGAACGCCCTCTTGGCCACCTCGTTGCTCATTATGTTCTGGAATTTCACAAGAGTCATTCAACCATTTCTCGTTTTGAAGCATTAATACCCTTTCTATCCCTCGGTGCTGAAATCATTGGATATCTCCTCGCCGCGCAGCGGAAGAGCGAAGTTGAACTTGAACAGTGAATACAGCTCGCGGCCGGCCACCCTCGCCAGCTGCAGGTCCATCGAGCTCATGCCCACCTGGAGCTGCTTTATCTGCGCGGATAGCGAGTCTAGCGCGGCCTTTTCGCTTACGCCGACAACAGAGGTCTCGAAGTACATTAGCGTCGATATTGGCCTCTCCCCTGCGGATATCCTGTTGATCTTCTCCTGTATTATGTCGATCTTCCTCCTTATGTCGGTCACAACAGTCTCGGACGAGGCTTTTTCATTCTCGAGCGCCCTCGCGAGCTGGAACTCCTGGTACCCCCTTTTCGCATCGAGGTCGTCCCTCACTTTCTGCACGTCCCTCCCTATGGATATTACGTGGAGCTTGAACGGGAATGACAGGCTCATGACCGCGCGCTCCCAGTTCTCAGGCGCGAGCAGTATCTTTTGCTCGACCCCCTGCTCCTCCTGCTCCGCCTTGAAGGTGTACCCGAATAGGTTGGCGGTGACGAAGCCGGTGGCGTAGAAAAGGCCGCCGACGTTCTTTAATATTGCATCCTGCCCCTTGACTATAGTATAATCCCTGGCAGGCTGGAAGCTTATGCCCAGCAGGTTCATCACTGCCGGGAATATTATGAAATCGACCCAGTTGAGCGCAAGTATTATGGCTGCAGTTATCATCGCCAGCACTACAGCAAGTATCGACCAGCCTGGGCCGAACGACTGCAGCGTGGCCATCGCTATCAGGATCACTACGCCGCACAGCGCAAGATAAAGTATGTCGTTCCCGTCCGCTATATCACCTGCTCCTCTGTCTTCTTCTCGATCTGCGTGGAGACCGTCGAGAAAGGTATGAGGTACTCCGGCTCGACGAACTTCAGTATGTCGTTCCCGGTAACCACGCTTGGGGTCACGCCGAGCGTCGCCCCTATTCCTGAGATTACCTCGCGCGCCTTCTGCTGCGCCATGCTTACCGCCTCGTACTCCTTGCTTCCCGATGCGGATATTGCCGCATAAGATGCCAGCTCCAGCGACTGGGCTACGCTCGCGCTCTGCATCACATTCCTCCACATCGCGAGCTTGCCGCGTACTATCTCAAGCTTGTCCTTCATGCTCCCGTCCTGGAGAAGCCGAGACTCCTCGTTCTCCCCGGTGTTTATCGCGTCCCTCAGCTCCTGTATGTAGGAGTCCTTGTTCATCATGTACAGCTCCGAGGTGAACCTTATGGGATCGCTGCTCACGCCGACCAGCCTGCTCATCTGCCTCGAGAACTCAAGCTTCTCCTCGTCGCTCATCTCTGTCC
>DAHXLV010000050.1 GCA_027365815.1 Microcaldota archaeon | reverse complement strand
ATCGGCGTCCGATCCATCCATCTTCCTCTTGTTGTGCGGGTGCTCGTAGTGCGATATTATCTCCTCAACATATATGTCCATCGGCATCATGCCACCCTGAATACCCTCTTGACGTCGCCGATCGCCTCGACCGCCCTGTCGACATCCCTCTCATCATTGTAGATGTAGAAACTGACCCTCGAAACAGCCCCCTGCCCAAGCACGCCTGTAACCAGCGGCATAGCGCAATGGTGCCCCGCGCGTATAGCGATACCATTCCTGTCGAATATGCTCGCCACATCGTGCGGATGGACCTTGTTTATCGAGAATGAAATGACACCGCCGCGCTTTTCAGGCTCGCTTTTTGGGCACCCGTACACTTTTATGCCCCGTACACCCTCTATAGCATCGAGCGCATACCTGGTCAATTTTACTTCGTGGTCGCGTATCCGCGCCATACCAATCCTATTTAAGTAGTCTATGGCAGTCCCAAACACGATGCCTCCCTCTATGTTGGATGTTCCAGCCTCAAATTTCCAAGGCAGGTCGTTAGTGGTGAATGACTGGAAGTCAACGGTCTTTATCATATCCCCGCCTCCGAAAAGGGGCTCCATATTATCCAGCAGCTCTCTTTTTCCATAGAGCACGCCTATGCCTGTCGGAGCAAGCATCTTATGCCCAGAAAAGGCCAGGAAATCGCATCCTATCGCATTTACATCTACCGGCATGTGCGGGACTGATTGGGCTCCGTCAACCAAGACCGCAGCTCCGCCCTTCTTTGCCATCTTGGTTATCTTCTTAACGTCGTTAATGCTCCCGAGCACGTTCGAGACCTGGGTAACCGCAACAATCTTCGGGCTTTTTGCAAGCTCTTTTTCAAGGCTTTCGTACGACAGTTCGCACCTCTGCCTGTCGAGCTTTATGTAATCTATCACCGCGCCCTTCTTTTTTGCAAGTATCTGCCAAGGCACTATGTTGCTATGGTGCTCCATCTCGGATATAAGTATGTGGTCCCCTTTCTTTATGTTCTGATCCCCCCAGGTCATCGCCACCAGGTTTATGCCCTCTGTGGTGTTCCTGACGTAGATCACCTCCTCTATCGCTCTGGTTCCTATGAGCGCCCCGACCTTCCTCTTGGAATCTATGTATGCTTCGGTTGCCCTTTCCGCAATCTGGTATACCCCGCGGTGTATATTGGCGTTGTACTCATTGTAGTACTTGTCTATCGCTTCTATAACCTGCAGCGGTTTCTGTGAGGTCGCCGCGCTGTCAAGATATACGAACGGCCGCCCATTTACCTTTATCTTGAGGATGGGAAAATCCCGTTTTATTGCAGCAACATCTATCCCTTTCATCAGATCTACTTGGTGAATGACTCGTAGCCCTCCTTCTCAAGCTTTGCTATAAGCTCATTTCCTCCTTCCGCGACAATCTTGCCGTTTGCCATCACGTGTACAAACTGCGGCTCCATGTAATTCAGTATCCTGCTGTAGTGCGTTATTATCACCAGGCCGATGTTATATCTCTTTGCAAAGGCGTTTATGTTTTCCGCAACCACCTTCACCGCGTCTATATCAAGCCCAGAATCAGGTTCGTCCAATATCGCTATCTTCGGCTTCAGCACACCCATCTGGAGAACCTCGGCCTTTTTCTTTTCCCCTCCGGAGAAACCTTGGTTGAGAGACCTTCCGATCAGGTTGTCCACCATCTTGAGGCTCACCGCGCTGCTCCTTATGTCGGCCATAAGCTCCTTAGTGTTGACGGTGCCGGTGGCTTCCTTCGCGCTGTGCAGGAAATTGATGAAGCCCACGCCTTCGACTTCCACGGGGTTCTGGAAACCCAGGAACAGGCCAAGCTTTGCCCTCTGGTCTGTTTTAAGGTCCAATATGCTCTTTCCGTCCACCAGTATATCACCTGAGCTTACCTTCAGCTTAGGGTAGCCCATGATCGTCTTTGCAAGCGTGGTCTTTCCGGAACCGTTGTGCCCCATTATCACATGCACCTCCCCTCCGCCGACTTTCAGGTTTATCCCGTTAACTACGTCCTTACCGTCTATCTTCACATGCAGGTCTTTCACTTCCAATATCATAGTCCCACTCATTTTACCATAATCGTGCAGTCGAACGAGTTATACCTCTGGCATGCCTTACATATCGCCTTCTGAGCGTCGCCATCGCGGTGCGACATGATCCTGGCTACAAACTCCTCGACGTGCCTCCTGTCTATCGAGGCTCCAGCATCGTGCACAGCCCTGGAACTCTTGCCATTCAGGTACTTGCTTATCGACGCCTGCGTGACATCCAGCATACGCGCTGCCTTGTCCTGCTTTATGCCATATCTATTAACCAGCATTTCAGCCGCTGCGGCCCTGAAGGCAGGCATGAACTCATTCAGCGCAATTTCGTAGTTTGTCCGCATAGCATTACCTGTATTTGTAGTGGCCTTTGAATATGTCCTCCTCGTTCTCCTTGCCCACCCAGATGTTCTCCATCGTCATGCTGAGCTTGTCCCCGTACCGTCCGCTCGTCATTTTCTCTGCAACCAACGATGCCGCCGCAAGCTTCGCGCTGCTGTTCTGGAAACGTCCCACGCTGCTCGAAAAGAATCCTTCCACCAGCAGTTTCTTCGCCCTCGTCTCGTCAAGCCCTTTCGACATCAGGTAAAACACAAGCTCATCATCGATGGGTCCGGTGGCCGACGAATGGGTCGCTTTGACCTCATTCTCATCTATCGACATGGCTGGTATTGATTCAAGGTACGCTGTCTTGTCCAGCAGCATACCGGATTCATGCACATAAGAACGCGCCCCTTTCGAACCGAAAGGTATCTTCGCAAAACCCTTCATTATGCACGACGCGTTGTTCATGAGCACCGCCCTGGAATGCAATTCGGCCGTAGTGGAAGGAGAGATATTCCCAACATTGCTGCTTACATCGAACTTCTGCGAGCCGGAGCCGAAAACCAGCTCATTGGCATGGACCATAGCGTCCGCGGCTACAGCATCGAACTGGTTCTTCACTTTGGTGTGCAAGCCACCGTTGTAAAAATAATTGAGCCTGAGCACCGCGCCATTCCCAGCGCGGTATCCAGAAAGGCCTCCGACTATGGTGTTCGCATCCTCATTGTGCACGGCATCTACGTATGTATTGGAATACGGGCCTATCGTGCCTTCGTGCATAACCATGTTGGCCGACTTCGTTTTCGATGATGATGCATACCACTCCAACATGCCGAGCTCCGATTCCTCGCCGCAGTTTATCATCACCTGCGCCGCAAGCGGCCCGCCGGAATTCACGAACATTATGTTCAGCGCAGACTTTACTCCATTCGGGATGTCTATGAAAAGTACCTTCTTTGTGAAGGCATGTATCAAGGCTGCAATCTTGTCATCGGAGCTTTTGTACAGTTTCTTCTCCAAGGTGCCCATCTCGACATCGCGCGGAGAGAGAACGGTTATGTACTTCGCGCCAGGGGCTATAACGTGCCCGGTGCCGCTTATCACCGCGTCGAATTTGATCAGCGCATTGCTGAACAGCGACTTTGACAGCGAAGTTAGCGATTCCGGTGTGTCTTCAGGCGTTGCGGCTCCGCCATTGAATATGTCGAATACCCCGTCTGCGCCAAGGTTTATGAACTGCCTTTTATAGAGCTCGTTCTGCTCCTCCGGCAGCGCTTTGTACCTTTGGATTGCATCTTCAGCAAACAGCCCGTATGAGTTCAAAAAATCACTTCATGCAACAGAGTTGGAGGTATCGAGCTTGATCAGCCTCTTGAGCTCAATAGAGTACTCCAGCGGGAGCGCCTTCGTAAGCGGGTCAAGGAATCCGAGTATTGCGGTAGTGAGCGCTTCCTCCTCGGTGAGCCCCCTCGACATCAAGTAAAAGAGCTGATCCTCGCCTATCTTGCCTACCGCTGCTTCGTGGGTGATCGTCGCATCTTCACGGTTTATCTCCATATACGGGTACGTGTTTGTCTTTGATTCCTTGTTGAGTAGGAGGGCATCGCATCTCACTGTGGATTTCACATTAGACGCGTCTTTGGATATATAGAGCTGGCCCCTGTACGACGAAACGCCGTTCTTCTTTGATACGCTCTTCGATATTATCTTTGACACCGTGTCTGGGGCAAGGTGGAGCATCTTGGCACCGGAATCCTGCACCTGATCCTCTCCTGCCACCGCCACCGAAAGGGTTTCGCCCTTAGCACCCCTACCCTTGAGGTACACTGATGGGTACTTCATGTTGACCTTGCTCCCTATATTGGCGTCAATCCACTCCATGTGTGCGTTCTCATAAGCAAACGCACGTTGTGTAACTAGGTTGTACACGTTTCTCGACCAATTCTGTATCGTTACGTATCTGACGTGCGCATCCTTGTGCACTATAATCTCAACGACTGCAGAATGCAGCGAAGAGCTCATGTATATGGGAGCCGTGCACCCCTCTATATACGTCACGTCCGCGCCCTCATCAGCCACAATCAGCGTCCTCTCGAACTGGCCAGCTTTCTCGGCATTTATCCTGAAGTAAGCTTGCAGAGGCATGGCAACCTTCACCCCTTTCGGTACATAGATAAAACTGCCGCCGGAAAACACTGCCGTGTTCAATGCCGCGAACTTATTGTCTGTGGGTGGGATAACAGTGCCGAAGTACTTCTTCACCAGCTCTGGATACTTCTTTATCGCAGAATCTGTATCTGTGAAGATGACGCCCTGCTTCTCAAGCTCCTCCCTCACGTGGCCGTACACGACCTCAGAATCATATTGTATCTCGGCGCCGGAGAAGAATTTGCGCTCTGCTTCGGGTATGCCTAGCTTGTCGAAAGTTCTCTTTATGTCCTCTGGGACCTTTTCCCACGCGTCCTCCTTTTTCCCTCCTGGTTTTACGTAATAGTAGACGTCATCGAAGTCTATCCCGCTGAGGTCCGCGCCCCAGGTCGGCATGGGCCTAGACTTAAATACCTTGTAACCTGTGAGCCTTTTCTCCAGCATCCAGTCTGGCTCGCCCTTTATCTTGGATATCTCCTTGACTATCTCCTCGTCAAGCCCCTTTCTAGTCTTGTATGCGTACTCTCTCTTGTCGCTGAATCCGTACCTCTCCTTGTAATCCGCATCAGCGTATCCTAGCAATTCCTCCTCGTTGTTCGCCATAGTTAGCACTGGATTATAACTCTGTTATAATCTATAGCGTGTCAATAGTATTTAAAAACTACCGATGTAAACAGGACAATGCCTTACAATAGTTGGCACTTCCGCAAAACTAGAAGCAATATAAGTATTAGCAACAGATATAACTACTGGAACCCTTTTTAGGTGGTTAGATGCCGAAATCCAGTTTCTCAAACGAGTTCACATACAAGCATTTCGTAGAATCGGGCAAAGAGGACGAGTTCGACAAGCTGTTCGACGATGCAGCCCAGCGCGCAAAGGCGCAATTCGGCAAGAAGCACCCGCTGTACATAGGCGGTAAGGAGGTACTCGCGGCAGAAATACTTACGGAGCGGTCACCGATAGACGGAAGCGTTATAGGCTATTTCCAGAAGGGGACGAGGGAGCATGCCAGGCAGGCCGTAGAGGCAGCAGCGGCTGCGCTTCCAGCGTGGATGGAATCCGGATACAAAGAAAGGGCAGACATATTCAAGAAAGCCGCAGCGGTCTTCTCCAAGAACAAGTTCAATCTTGCGGCGATACTCAGTTACGAGAACGGCAAATCCAGGTACGAATCCGTTGGCGAAGTGGATGAGGCGATAGATTTCATGAGGTATTATGCGGCCGAGCTCGAAGCGAACAAGGGCTTCTCAAGGAGGACGAGCTTGCAAGGAGGCACCGCGAAGGTAAGCGCAGGCTTCCAGGGCGCGCCCTCTGCAAAATCAGAGAAGGTAACAATAAGACTACGCCCGTTCGGAGTTTTCGGGATAATCGCGCCATTCAACTTTCCAGTCTCGATATCGGTAGGCATGAGCGCAGGGGCCATGATAGCCGGCAACACTGCAGTCTTCAAGCCATCCTCATCTGACAGCATGACAATGTTAAGCGGTGTGAAGATATACGAATACTTAAAGGAAGCTGGGGTTCCGCCAGGAGTGTTCAACTGCATAACTGGGCCTGGCTCAGAGATCGGCGACGAACTGGTTACAAACACCAGAGTGGCAGGCATCGCATTTACTGGATCCAGGATCGTCGGCACAGGCATGATAAGGAAGGCGTACGAGCTAGGCCTGCAGAAGACCTTCATAGTCGAGATGGGTGGGAAGAATCCAGTAATAATTTCGAAGAGCGCAAACCTCGACGAGGCGGTTTCCGCAGTGGCAAGCGCGGCGTTCGGGTTCAACGGGCAGAAGTGCAGTGCGTGCTCTAGGGTGTATGTGCACGAATCGATAAAGGAGCAGTTTGTAAGCAAGCTCATAGAGAAAGCCAGGAGCTTCAAGATAGGCAACCCGATAAGCAAGGAGGTTTACATGGGCCCACTGATAAGCGAGAACGCACTGCGGACATATACCGAGGCTGTGGAAAAGGCAAAAGCTACTGGCAGGGTTCTCTACGGGGGCAACAAAGCGCACGTCAGTATGAACGGCCATTATGTGGAGCCTACTATAATAGAGGTCAGGCATGATAGCGAGCTTGTGCATTCGGAGCTCTTCGTTCCAATACTAACGATAGAAGGGTTCAAAAATTTCGACGAGGCGCTAGACATGGCGAATGACACAGAATATGGACTGACTGCGGGCTTGTATACTGGGAAGAGAAAGGAGATTATCGAGTTCATGGAGAGGATAGAAGCCGGCACCGTGTATGTAAATAGGGATACCAGCGCCACGACGGGTGCCATAGTTGGACTGCACACTTTCGTCGGATGGAAAGGCAGCAGCGTAAACGGCAAAGGCTCAGGCAGCAAACTCTACCTGCAGCAGTTTATGAGGGAGCAGAGCATATCGATTACGAAGTGATTGGATGCCTGGCTTAAGGAAGATAATAGCTTACCCAGCGTGGTGGGTTGCCGTGGTCGTGATGTTGGTTGTGTGGTTGGCAGGCCCTGATACTGTAAGTTGGGGGGCTGTTGGGGTAATAACTCTTCTATTAACGGGTTTTGTGATAATCGCGAAGACAACGGAGCGCTTAACACGTCCTGCCAAAACCGTTCAGTCAAAGATAACGTGATGATTTGTGCCTTACGCTCCTGCTCTCGAGAAACTTAAGGTTTGAAACGAGGCCAGTTTGGATTAAAGGCAAAGTGCTTAAAGCGTTTGTTGCAGACACTCCGCGCAAGATGATGGTCGGGCTCATGTTCAGGAAGTCCATTGCGCCTAACGAATGCATGCTCTTTGTTTTCCCTGACTATGCGACACACCCAATATGGATGCGAAACATGAGATTCTCTCTAGATATACTTTGGTTAGATGATAAACGCAAAGTAGTTGAGCTTGCAGAGTCTGCAAAGCCAACATCCGGACTCGACTTTTCAAGCTACAGGCCTGGAAAACCATCGAGGTACGTACTGGAGCTCAACGCCGGGTTTGTAAGGAAAAATAAAATAAAAAGAAATGATGTTGCAAAGTTCGGTGTTTAGCCTCGCTTTGCAACACAAAAGACGGGGAAGGATTATCTCCTGCCCCTTCTGTTCATCTTTGCCCTTGCTACATATCCGCCCTTGTCTATGAAGTAGAGGAAGCCCTCTTCCCTTCTGACCTTCTCGCTTCCCACCTTTGATTTCCTTCCCCTCGGGTTGGTCCTCATCGGTGTGCGCCATACATAGCCGTCCTTTCCTAGGTAGTAAAGATAACCATCTTCTCTTCCTACCCGCTCCCTTCCTATTCTTTGAGCCATGGTTTCACCGCATTTCTATCGACGGCAAGACTTAAATAACTATCGTCGATATATCGAGAGAAAAATACTAGAATTCGGCAAAAGTACTTATAAATAACTTCGTGCATAAGGTAAGTCGGCGATTATACGATAGAGATCAAGTTCATAGATGACACCGACCTAAAAGGATCGACGCTCATAGAGGGGTTCCCCGGGCTCGGCTTGGTCGGCCCAATGACAATAAGTTACATAATAGACAAGCTGGACATGAAGTACATAGGATACATAGACAGCGACGAATTCCCACCCATAATATCAATACACGGGAGCAAGCCGTACCCGCCTGTAAGGCTCTACCATTCTGAAAAAAAGAGCATATTGGCAACCTTTTCAGAGTTCGCCATACCTGTAACACTCGTAAAGGAGCTGAGCGAGAAGCTATACTCCATGGTCAAGGAAAAGCAGATATCCAAAGTAATATCCATAGGCGGAATACCAGAAAAAACCGAGGACGACAAGACCGTATACGCGATAGCGTCCACCCCCGATGCACTCAAGGAGGCGCAGAAGGAAGGGCTCAACCCAGTCACCGAAGGGGTGTCTGCCGGGGTCAGCGCGCTCATGCTTTTCCACGCGTGCGAAAGCGACATACCTGATACAAACATACTAGTTCCAGTGAACCCTTCTATAATAGATCCGGAGTACGCAGAGCTTGCGATAAACAGCATAAACAAGCTGCTGAAGCTCAACATAGACATCACAGAACTTGAGAAGGAAGCTAAGGAAATAGAGGCAAAGATTCGTGACATGCTTAAGAAGAGCAAGGAAACCCACGACAATTACAAGAATGCAGTTGGCGTCGGAGCTCCATCCATGTACGCGTAAGCGCTCAGCTATTTATATCAGTAATGGATATCCTAAAACGCAGGGGTGGCAGAGTCCGGAACGGCAATGCCACGGAAAATGCGCGGGACTTAAGATCCCGTGGCTTAGCGCCTTCGTGAGTTCAAATCTCACCCCCTGCACCTTCAAGTATGGATAAGGCAGGCAACAGTAGTTACCTATTTAAATCAACAAGTAAAACATTGTTTATGGCCCCTCAAAGCAGATACGGGTTTGCGTGGAACCCTGGAAAGAATACGCCGGCGAGGTATGGGCTTTTCGTGCTGCAGGCCGCCATAGCCGTAGTACTGTCATATCTCGGTGTTGTGTTCTCTCCAGTATCGTTTGTCGGCGTCGGTTTGTTCTACTGGGCCGAGGCTTTCATAATGCTCTTCACCTTGTGGTGGGGCATCTGGGGGGTTGCAGGCACCTACATCGGGACATTCATCGGCGCGGGCGTCCTGACAGGGATATCAACCCCTACCGCGTTGTTATTCGGACTCAGCGACACGGTCGCCGTCATAATATCCTTCATGATATACAGGGCGTACGCCTCCAAACATAACATCAGCCCCTTCGGCGCTGACATACTGCACAAGCCAAGAGCCCTTGGCCTTTTCATACTTTGGATTGTAGTCATAACTAACGTCATAGGCGCCTTCATAGGCGTGACAATCCTGCAGATAGCTGGCCTGATAACGGCAAGCAACTACCTGCCTGCGCTAGGCATATGGATCATAGGCGACGCAATAATGCTTCTTGTATTCATGCCGGTGACGAGCAAGTTCGTTACCCCAGTACTGGCAAAGCACGGCCTGGTTACCGAAGGATGGTTCTCCTAATCAGCATAATGCAAAATCTTAAATAAGGCGATGGATAGAATATAATCGCGCAAGGGCTAATTGTCGAATCAGCTAATATTATAGAGTGAGTAATCCATGTCAGCAGAGCAGTATGACGTCATAGTCGCGGGGTCAGGCCTTGCCGGCTCTCTCGCAGCGGCCGTAGCCGCCAAGGGCGGCCTCAAGGTCGCCCTACTGGACAGGAACAAGGAGGAAGAGGTGGGGAAAAAGACCAACTGGGGATGGGTATGCGGCGACGCGGTTGCCGATTCTCACATACAGTTCATAAAATCCAAGCTTGGGATCACCTTCGATTATCCAGAGCTTGACGTCAAGGTCGACGGCGTGCTTGTCCTGTCTCCGGACCTGGAGTATAAGGTTCCATTCGAGGGCGCAGGTTATGTCCTTAACAGGCCGGTATTCGAGGCAAAGCTTACGAAGGCCGCCATAAAGTTCGGCGCGACATACATGCCACAGTTTGAGGTAGAAGGGCCGATAATAGAGAATAACTACTTCGCAGGGATATTCGGGAAGGATAAAGGCATGCAGCACAAGGAGCTGCGTGCAAAGATAGTGATTGACGCCTTGGGGGTCGCCACAACGCTCAGGAGGAAGCTGCCAGAGAACCCATACGTGGACAGAGTGGTCGACATATCTGACGTGGAATCTACAGGAAGGTACATCTACGATTTTGACGTGGATCACGAGGACCCGAAATTCTACGACCCGAAGAACGCGCTTATACACCTGAATCAGGAATGGTCTCCTGGAGGATACGGCTGGGTTTTCCCGAAAAAGGGCACAAGGGTAAATATAGGCATAGGGGTGCAGAAGCAGAGCCTCGACATAAGAAACAAGGCGCTAAACAAGAAAGATACGCTGCACACTTTGATGGACCAATACGTGCAGAACAATCCGGTGATAAAGAACCCGAGGCTGTTCAACGAAAACAACAACGGCAAGGGGTACTGGTCAGTAGCCGTGAGGAGGCAGCTTGACTGCCTGACATTCAACGGCTATCTCGGAGCAGGAGACAGCATGGCGATGCCCAACCCGATAAGTGCAGGTGGTATAGGGCCAGCGCTCATATCAGGGATAATGGCAGGGGAGCAGGCTGTGCGTTCTTTCCAGAGCGGCGATTTCAGCGTGCAGGGGATGTGGCAATACAACCTCGACTACAACCAGGAGTACGGCAGGAAGACCGCAGGGCTCGAGGTGTTCAGGACATATCTGCAGTCGCTCAACAACGAGACGATAAACTACGGCATGAAGGTGTTCCTCACGGCGAAGGAGGCTGAGGACATAAGCTACGGCAGGATACCGGAACTGAGCCTGGCGTCAAAAGCGAAGATAATTATACAGGGAGTTTCCAATATGAATGCATTCAACAACCTCAGGTATGTAATCAAGAAGATGAAACTCCTGAATGAACTGTACGATAACTATCCAAAGAGCGTAAACGATTTCGCCAAGTGGCGTGAGATGGTGAAGGCCGAGATGGAGGAGGCCAAGGCCAGGTTCCCGCCAAATCCGCTTTGATGGTGAAAAAATGGCAGAAGAGCAATACTCAAAATACGAAAAGGCCAGGATAATAGGGGCGAGGGCGCTCCAGCTGGCTTACGGCGCGCCTCCGCTCGTCAAGGTCCCCGAAGGTATGATAAACCCGATAGACCTGGCGGAATTGGAATTCGACAACGGCGCGATACCGATAACCATACTCAGGGAGGAATAATCATCTCTTTTTCGAGAGCGAGGACGGAGTTCCAAGCACGCTGCCATCCATTGCGTATATCGTGGCATTGCCATAATCGAATATCCCGTTCCTGAAGAGCGGGTTTATGTGGTTGCCGTCCATCTCGTTGACCGCCTTGCCGATTATCAGGTCGTTGAATGCAGGCATCACTATCAGTTTGGCAGAGGCATTGAACTTAACATAGCGCGCCGCCGCGCCGGCCTCATCTATTTTCGCCACCAGCCAGGCTTTCTGGTTATACACAGCGCCCTTCTCATCAATGAACGAGGCAGCCACGTGGTTGTGTGCCACAATTATGTAATCTTTGGTCATGGCCTCCTCAGATGGCCACATGTGCCCGTGCAGCAGCGCGGCATTCCCAATTATTATCTCATCCTCCATGGGTAGTTTGACCAGCTCGCCCAGGTGGCCATCGTGGTTTCCGACAGCTATCCTTATGTCAAGCCCCTCCAGCAGGCCAAAAAACTCGTCTATCCCACGGCGCTCAGCGCTGTCCGGATAGAGTATGCTTTCCTTTATGTCCCCTAAGAGTATCACGCTTTTGGTGCAGTTGCCTCCAGCGAGTTCAACCACCTGCCTCGCCATGTGCTCGGACGCACCGTAGAGGTGGACGCCTTTGTCGTAGAGCTTCCGCTCAAGCCCGAGGTGCAGGTCCCCTAGCACAAGGTGCCTTTCCCTGCTATTTTGCAGCAGCAAAGCCGCGCTACCATAGATGAACCTCACTTCATAATCGTCCATAAAACACAGGCACTATAATTGTTAGAGTGTATATTAATAACGTGTTTTGATGGCATCGCTATCGCCAAACATAGGCAAGATATCCGGAATAACAATACAGTTGCACTGGAGCTTCCTAGCACTCATACTCTTCATCTTCATACTCTCGATAGCAGCCCAGGAGCTCTACTTCTTCGTGATAATAGTGCTCCTCTTCGCATGCGTGCTGGCGCACGAACTCACCCACTCGATCGTCTCGCAGCGCAACGGGGTAAGGGTCAAGCGCATAGTCCTCCTTCCGATAGGGGGTGCATCGATAATAGACATGGAAAAGGTCAAGCCTTCGGTGGAGCTTAAGATCGCTATCGCCGGACCGTTCGCGAGCATAGCGCTTGGTGCGGTATTCGGAGCTCTCTATTTCATCGCTCCGCACGGCATACTCCAGCAGACGATGCTGACGCTTTTTGAGCTCAACCTGCTGCTCGGCGGCTTCAACCTGCTCCCCGGATTCCCGCTAGACGGAGGCAGAGTACTGAGAAGCTACCTGCAGGGCAGGCACAGCTTCATCGACGCCACCAGGCTGGCTGTCAAGGCAAGCAACTGGACAATACTCGCGCTCATGATCGGCACGGTGGTCTACGCTGCGCTAGTGCCTGGCGCCAGTTTTGCGTACCGGGAGTTCATCGTGTTCTGGGACATGATAATAGCGCTCTTCCTGTACGACGGCGCCAGGGCGGAGCTGCAGTCGGCCCAGCTAAAGGTGCACACAGACCTCTTGAAGGCAAAGGACATGATGACTGCAAACTATGTCGTGCTTGACAAGCAGGTGAAGGCTGCAGACCTATACAGGCTAATGCTCAACAAAGGGGCTAAAATTGCTCTATTCAGGCATGGCAAGAGCATTCTGAAAGCCGACGACAAGGAGCTATCAGCTCTCATAGGCGCAAAAGATTACGTATCGTGGCGTGAAATACGTGCAAGGAAAGGCATACCTACTGTGAAGTACAATGAAACCCTTACAAGGGCAATAGAGCTCATGAGGAACGATGAGGCAGACACATTGGCGGTGACGCGGAACGGCAAGCTTGCCGGCATCCTATACGCTCCGTACATAGAAACGGCTCTTCAGGTGTACCTATCCAAGGACAAAACGGCAGGAAACCAAAGCTCCGCTAAATCAAAAGTAATAAATAAGGAACATACGCACTAGTAAAGTAACCAGCCGCGACCCTGGTGTATGCATGCTATACCTAGATAGACTAACAATTCACAACTTCAAGTCGTTCAAGCACGCCAACATAAACTTCAGCAAGGGCTTCAACTGCATAGTCGGGCCAAACGGGTCTGGCAAGTCCAACATATGCGACGCACTCCTTTTCGCATTGGGTGAATCCTCCCTTAAGCGAATGCGCGTATCATCATCAAAGAACCTGATAAATTCGGGCGCGAAGTCCGTAAAGGACGATGGCGTTAAGCGCGCCTATGCGACGCTCTCGTTTTCTGGTGACGAAAACATAGAAGTCTCAAGGATGATAAAGTCGAACAATAAGATAGCGTACAGGATAAACGGTAAAAGAGCATCGCGGCAGGAGCTGCTCGACCTCCTGAAGGGACACAAGGCAGAGATAAATGA
>DAHXLV010000042.1 GCA_027365815.1 Microcaldota archaeon | reverse complement strand
GCAAAGCACGCGAAGAGGAAGACGGTGACGGATTCAGACGTGAAGCTTGCCGCGTATTAGACCGGAAAGCCGAAGAGCTTGAGTATTATGAGCGTGCCCACCGCAGGCAGGCCGAACAGCGCGGTCGGCACCATCGTCGCCAGCTCTATAGGTATCTCCATGCCAAACAGGTAGTTCAGCGCCAGGAAAGCGATTACCCCGAGTATACTGTTTATTATTATCCCGAATACCAGCTTCAGGATCTTCTTCCCTATCTTGAAGATTATGAAAAGCACTACGGCTATCAGGAACGCCAGCACTATCTCGCTTAGCAGCGCCCCTCCTATCCCTAATACCATCGGATCATCTTAATGTTGGATTGAAAGGATAAAATACTTTGCAGCCTTTTGCAAAGCCTGCCACGTAGCCGGCAGGCCAGCGCAAAGTATATTAATTCTGCAAGTTCAGTATTGCTTATTGGTGGCGGGTGAGCAGCTTACCGAAAGGAGGAAGCTCCTCCCATACAGAGCGCATACTGCCTAAGGCAACATCCGGAACAGAAACGAGACCGCTGCCGCGCATAAAGCGATGACACTACGAGCGCGCGGGTGCGGATGAAACGCGCCGGGGAAATGCGCATATGAGTATGCAAGGCGTTATCGCCGCTCAGTCAAATGCTGCATAAAACAGAAGGAGGGCTACGGCCCGCCACCTCTACTTTCCCTCTATCCTCTTGAACAGCAGCGCCGCCGCGCCAACGAATATGACCGCGCAGGCCGCCGTACCAATCCCGTCTATCCAGAGCGGGTAGGTTGAGAAATGTATGAGCGAGCCGCGGATGCCGTCTATTGCGTAGAAAAGAGGGTCTATATGCGCCAGCCCGTCGAGCCATACGGGCAGCGCAGCGCTTATCGGGAAGAGCGCGCCGGACAGGAAGAACATCGGCATGACCAGGAAGTTTATCAGCACCTGGAAGCTCTCGATGTTGTTGATCAGCGCGGCTATGATGAGCCCGATAGCTACGAACGTAGCTGAGGTTAACACCATGAACAATATGGCCGCCGCGATACCTTGCAAGGTGAAATAGCTAAGCGGTATTATCCCGAATACCGCCACAATCACCAGTATTATCAGTGCAGTAAGGACAGCTATGGTGGTGCTGCCAGCTATCTTTCCTAGCACTATGCTGAGCCTAGATATCGGGGCCACAAGGATCTCCTTGAGAAAACCGAACTGCCTGTCCCATATGACGCTCACACCTGCAAATATGGAGCTGAACAGTATTGTCATCCCGATGAGTCCCGGCGCCACGAACGCCAGGTATGGTATGCTGCCGCTCACCTTAAGGGCGAATGCGCTGCCAAGCCCCACGCCGACTATCGCCAACCATATGAGCGGTTGGCCGCCGCTTCCCACCATCCTTGACCTGGACTTCATAAACCTCTTCATCTCCCTAAGCCACAGGGTGTAAACAGCATCTAGCGTGCTAGTCATTTTCTCCCACCGAAATGCCTCCACTGCGCATCGCTGTCGGCGCCTTCCTCCCTAATGTCCCTGCCTGTCAGGCTTATGAAGACGTCCTCCAGGCTCGGCCTCTTCATTGTCGTGTAGTCAATCCTTATATTATTGGAATCCGCGACCTTCGCTATTACGGGTATGACCCGCGAGCCGTCCTCGGTCGATATCTCTAGGCCGTCATGCGACTCCTTGATGCTCTTCACGAAGCTCCTGCCCTTCAGCAGCCTGTACAGCTTCTTTTTCTTGTCGGTGCCTATCCTGACCACGTCGCCGCCAAGCGACGTCTTCAGCGCTTCCGGTGTTCCAGTCCTTATTATCCTGCCATGGTCGATTATTGCTATGCGGTCGCAGAGCATGTCCGCTTCCTCCAGGTAGTGCGTAGTGAGTATTATAGTGAGGCGGTGCTCCCTGTTGAGCTTCCTTATATACTCCCATATGTTCCTCCTGGTCTGCGGGTCAAGCCCAAGCGTTGGCTCGTCGAGGAAGAGCACCCTTGGCTTGTGTATGAATCCCCTTGCAATCTCCAGCCTCCGCTTCATCCCTCCGGAGAATGTCTTGACCTGCTTGTCTGCCTTGTCGCCGAGCCCCACAAGCTCCAGCACGTCTGATATTATCTTCCTTTTGTTCTCCTTCACACTGTACAGCCTGGCATGGAAATCCAGGTTCTCCCACGCTGTGAGCTCGTCGTCGAGCGAAGGGTCCTGGAACACTATGCCTATCAGCTGCCGCGCCGCGTCCTTCGCGCGCAGCACGTCCACCCCGTAAAGCTCTATCGAACCGGAGGTGTGGCTTAGTATCGTGGCTATCATGGATATGGTGGTGGTCTTGCCTGCGCCGTTCGGCCCAAGCAGCCCGAATATCTCCCCCTCTCTGACCTTGAACGATATGCCGTTGACAGCTGTGAAGCTCCCGAACTTTTTGACAAGCCTGCTTACCTCTATAGCGTTGGATGCCATTGCAATACCTGTTCAGGATAAGATTGGCGCGGAACGTTTATATTCATTCAACTTTCCAGCATGCGTGCTACTCCCGCTTCAGCACCAACAGGTCCGGCCTCTTCCACAGCTTCATTACCTCCTTGCTCGGATAGAAGGATTTCCATTCCTCGAAGTCCTTCCCCAGCAGCTCGAAGTATTCCTCCATCTGCTTGTAGTACTCCCAGCTAGCCTGCAGGGCCTGCATAACATTGTTGCCAGGGCTGGATATCTTTCCGCTCTTGAAGTCTATCGACCCAAGCAGGGCAAAGCTGCCATGCTCGAAGAGCAGCTCCTCGGCTATGTAGTCGCTGGCATTTGTAAGCACGTATCCACTTGGCTTAAGGCGATGGAGAACATGCCTCGCGCCGAGCTCTGGCTGGAGCAGCACGATGAGATCGTGCCTGCCAAGTTTCGCCGTCGGCTGTCTGACGTCCGCATTGATCGCTCTGATGCCCTCCTTCCTAAGCAGCCTCACGGCATCCCTGTCGCTGTCTACGCAGGTCACGCGCTCCTTGCCGAAGACCATGGCTGGGGTCGCGTGCATGTACGAAAAAGGGTAGAGCGCAGACTGCGGCGCCCCGAAGTAATTCTTGTAGCTATTCAGCGGCACCGTTCCCCAATGGTACGGCCTCCTCAGCTCTTCAGGCAGCTCGCGGAGGACGCCGCCCACAACAGGGCGCATGTTCGCGTGCACCGGCGGGCTGCGATGGTGAAGCAGTCTCTCTCCCATAAAACGCACTACTGTGATTGATAGATATTTATCCCTTTTGCCGCCACTCTCATCATTCCGAATACCTTATAACCATGGACTCTCTGGATGAACCGCCGTACTTTCCTGACAGAATATCACAAGATGGCTCTGTTTAACCAGATATATATCTATCTGTGCCGCAGTGTGCGCCACATCTGGCAACCCCAGAAGGCCAGGAGATGAATACGTTGGAGGTGGCGAGATTTGAACTCGCGGTCTCTAGATTTCTCGTCATAGCACCATGTGCTCATCACTCATTATGCTTAGCATATGAGTCTAGCGCTCTAACCAGGCTGAGCTACACCTCCTTAAGATAAGATTGTCGTGAAGGGTTAAAAAGCTGCTATCTGTACATGTTCTCGGGGGCGTACTTGAACTTTTTGATGCGCTCAGAAAGCTCACGCGGTATCGCCGGCTTGACCTCCTGGAATGCGAAGGCGAAATCATCCTTCGTCACCATCGTCCTCTGAAGCCTTATCGCGTTCATTCCCGCCTCTCGGCACACGTTCTCGATCTCCGCGCCCGTATACCCCTCCGCCAGCTTAGCCAGGTCGTCGAGCTTCACTCCCTTCTCTAGCGGCATGCGCTTGGTGTGCACCTCGAATATGGCCTTCCTGGTCTCGTCGTCAGGCATCGGTATCTCTATTATCTTGTCGAACCTTCCGGGCCTGAGCAGCGCAGGGTCTATCATGTCTGGCCTGTTCGTTGCGGCCAGCACAACAACGCTCTTCATCTCCGAAAGCCCGTCGAGCTCAGTCAGCAGCGTATCCACGATCCTCTCCGTGACAAACGAGTCCCCGCTGCCAGAGTCCCTCGTCGCAGCTATGGAGTCTATCTCGTCTATGAATATTATGCACGGCGCCGCCTGCCTCGCCTTCCTGAATATCTCCCTGGTCGCCTTCTCACTCTCCCCCACGAACTTGCTCATCAGCTCCGGCCCCTTAATCGATATGAAGTTTGATTCCCTTTCTGTGGCGACCGCCTTCGCAAGCATCGTCTTCCCTGTGCCCGGCGCCCCCACGAGCAGTATGCCCTTGACAGGCCTTATGCCCATCTTCTCGAAAGCTTCGGGGTTCTTTATCGGCATCTCGACCGCCTCCTTCAGCTGCGTCTTAACGAACGACAGGCCACCGACGTCATCCCAGTGTATGTTCGGGCGCTCTACGAATACCTCCCTTAGCGCGCTCGGCTGTATGTTCCTGTAAGCTGTTATGAAGTCGTCGCGGTTGACGTGCAGGTTCATGAGCAGCTCGTTAGGTATCGATTTCTTGTCTATTATCGTGGGCAGCACCTTCCTGAGCGAGCACATCGCCGCCTCCCTCGCCAGGGCTGTCAGGTCTGCGCCCGTATATCCGTGCGTAAGGTCCGCGAGCTCCTCGAGGTTCACGTCCTTAAGCGGCATGTTCCTGGTGTGTATCTGCAGTATCTCCTTCCTCGCGTTCCTGTCAGGCACGCCTATCTCTATCTCGCGGTCGAACCTGCCAGGTCTCCTGAGCGCCGGGTCTATCGCGTTAGGCCTGTTCGTGGCGCCTATGACGATGACCTGCCCCCGCGATCCCATCCCGTCAAGCAGGGCGAGCAGCTGCGAGACCATGCGCCGCTCAACCTCGTTGGTCGCCTCTTCCCTTTTTGGCGCTATGGCGTCGATCTCATCCATGAATATTATTGTCGGGGCCTTCTCCTTCGCCTCGTTGAAAAAGTCAACTTTTGTTGATAAAGTAAGGCTAAATCAACAAAAAGCCAAAATGATAGAAAGGTTTTTATAAGATATGCGTAATAACAGA
>DAHXLV010000041.1 GCA_027365815.1 Microcaldota archaeon | reverse complement strand
GATAGCCCTAGGCATAGCCGTCGCCCTGATCTATCCGACAGTGCTCGTGGCGTTCAACAACCCGATAACCAGCTTCGTCAACAGCACGGGAGCAGGTCGACCTGCGCTGTCGTGACAAGTATCATCGGGACTGCGAGCAGGTCTATCGCGTCCTTTATGTATGCCAGGTTCTTTGCGACTCCAGGGCTCTGCGAGTCCATAACCGAACTCTGGTATATGTTCTCGTAAGAGCCGAACTGGAAGCAGACGATGCATGGGAAGAACGGCGGGACAAACACCGGGACCACCGGTATCGGGACCCACAGGCTGAGCGTGGTGCTCTTGAGCAGGTTTATGCCCAAAGCCACGCCGGTCAGGTAGTTGAGCGCGTTGTTGGCCACGTTCTGCTGCGTGGTCAGGTATGTCTCTGCTGCCGTATACAGGTAGCCTATGTTGGAGCTTATGCCGGATGATGAGAGGGTGCTTATGGAACCGTACCCTATCAATGACGCGGCTATGCTGCTGAGGATCACAAGGCTCGCCATGGCTATTGCGATTATCATCAGGCTCTTGGCGGTCTCCTTAAGCTCGTTCTTGTACCAGTTCTTGAGGCTGCTTATCTGGACAACCTCGCCTAGCATGTAGACCAGGGCTATCAGGCCCAGCGAGACCAGGATCCCTATCATCGCCAGGGGCAGCGCGTTGGCCAGGCAGGTGCCCATGTCGGTCGTCTGGCTGTTTATCACGCAGTTTACCGGCTCCGGGAACTGGGCGGATGCGACGCCTGCGGTAGATGATACAAGCAGGAGCAGCAATGCGATTAGTACGGCTGCGCGCATCCCCATACGCATGCTTTTGTATCGCAAGAAAGGTATTAAGTGCTATCTTTTGAGGAGCGCGAACCTCTTCATGTACATCTGGCTCTGCAGCACCACAAGGAATGGCAGTATGAACAGCGAGTCGAAGACCAGCATAGCGTACCTGGAGACAAGCGTGCCGCTGGCCGTTATGAACACCACATCGAATACGCTTATCACGACAATCGAGATGGCGAGCCAGAGCAGGAAGTAGTCGAACCTCTTGAAGAAGAACATTGCGCTGGCCTTCATAGAGTGCCATATGCCGCTCTCGTCTATAACGATGGACGGCGCCGCGTAGAAGAACAGCGGCGTGAACAGCAGGCCGACCACAGCCGTGACAGCGCCTGATGCGCCGGTGCCGTAAGAGAGGATGTTGGCAGCCATCACTATCGCGGTATAGAAAAGGAGCACTATGAACACCCTGCCTGTGTACTTCTCGAGCCCGTCCATCACCTCGTGGCGAACCCTGAGGTGGGTCCTGCTGTGCTTCACTATCACGTTTATCGATACTATCGCAAAGCTGAGGAAGAGAAGCGAAAAGAGGGTAGATGCGATTATCACCGCTGCGCCGATGGCGCCGAGATTGACGAAAATGCTGGCGCTCCTGACGAAGATGCCTCCTATGGCAGTGAATGTAGGCAGCGTTGCGAATATGGGTATGAGCAGGGCGATTACAAAGGATATCGAGAAAAGGAGCAGCAGCCCTAGCTTGCCCGTGTATGTCTCAAACGCGTAAGCCAGGACATTGGTCATGCCAGCACTCTATCATAGCTCACAGAACAAATAAAAATGTAGGCATCAGCTGGCGCTAATGCCATCAAAAAGGCGCTATGCGAAGGCGCGCGTTACGGCAGCACGGATGAAGAGGCGCATGAGGAAGCGACGCTGTAGTTTCCGCTTATCACGCCCAGTATGAGCGGTGCTGCAAGCGCCAGTATCACGCCTACGATTCCGCCTACGATCATGCCCATGCCATAGCCCTGCGCGCTGCTCTTAAGGTTGCCAGGTAGCACGTGGCTGCCTGCATATAGCGCGGCGCCGACTATGATGAGCGCAAGCCCTACGAATAGTATAACGGTGTGTATGGTGTTGTAAAGCTCGCATGTAGTGTTGATTATGTTTGAGGTTATGCCTTGCGCCACTGTGAACGTGGCCAAAAAGCCGCTTATAGCCATAAGCGAAAGCCCAATGAGGAATATCTTCCTTAGCTGCATGAAGCCGATGTTTCTCAAGTCAATCATGTTCTCATCTTTGGTCGTTTAATCATATTGCAATAGAGGTATTTAAAAACCTTTCGCAGTCATGGGCTTACTGGAAGCGTGGCTTCTGCGCTTTGCTCAGCCTGGCGTCCTGTGCCATGACTGGCCTGCTTTGGTATCCTCCACAGCTATCCCGTGCTTCTCCCTTAGGAGATCCCTTATCTCGTCCGAGCGCCTGAAATCGCCGCTTTTCCTGGCCGCCTCGCGCTCCTTGAGGAGCGCCTTCGCCTCCTTGCCAAGGGGCGGGGCGTCGCCGCGGTAGTGGCCGCCGAGCTGGAGGCCCAGTATGGAGTCCATCTCCAGCATGGCCCTGGCGGCCGCCTTTGCCTCTGCCCTGTTGAGCTTGCCGGAACCCAGCCTCGCAGACACCGCATTCATCAGGGAGTGCATCGCAGCCAGAGCCTCCGGCATGCTTATGTCATCGTTAAGCCTTGCGAAGAACTCCTTTTTCATTGACCTGAGCGATTTTTTGAACTCGGCCGTGTCATCGTTCTTGGCCCTGCCCTGCACAGATGACAGCCGCTCCATCAGGGAGTACATGCCTGCGAGCTCACTTTCAGAGCCCGAGAGCGCCTCGAAAGTGAAGTTGAGGCCCTGCCTGTAGTTGGCCGACATCATGAAAAGGCGCAGCGCCGATGCGGAGTGGCCCTTCGCGAGTATATCCTTTACAGTGTATATGTTTTTGAGTGACTTCGACATCTTCTTACCGTCGACCGTAAGGAAATTCTCGTGGACCCAGTAGTCTACGAACCTGTGCCCAGTGGCGGCTTCAGACTGGGCTGTCTCGTTGGTGTGGTGCACCTGCAGGTGGTCTATGCCTCCGCAGTGTATGTCGAATTGCTCTCCCAGATACTTCATGCTCATCGCGCTGCATTCCAGGTGCCAGCCAGGGAAGCCCCTGCCCCAGGGCGAATCCCAGACCATCTCCTTCTCATCCTGGCCTGCGAACCTCCAGACTGCAAAGTCGGTGGCGTGGCGCTTGCCCTCGACCTTTTCGACCCTTGCGCCCTCCTTCAGGCTGTTGTTCAGCTGCTTGAAGCCCATGCCTGTGAGCTTGCCGTAGCCCCTGAACTTCGAGGTGTCGAAGTAGATGCCGTTGCTGGCCTGGTAGAGAAAGCCCTTGTCGCTGAGCCTCTTTATCAGGTTCAGCATCTCTGGTATGTGCTCCGACGCTTTTGGCATCACGTCAGGCACCATGATGTTGAGCGCCTTCATGTCCTCGATGAATATTCCTGCATAGAAGTCCGCGATCTCCCGCATGCTCCTGTGCTCCTTCTCCGCCTCAGCCCGTATCTTGTCGTCGCCGGTGTCGGCGTCGCTCGCCAGGTGCCCGACATCGGTTATGTTCTGTACGTGCACCACCTTGTATCCATCGTGCAGCAGCAGCCTCTTAAGTATGTCCTGGTTCACATAGGTGCGCATATTGCCTATGTGCGCCGAGTAGTATGCTGTGATGCCGCATGCGTACATGCGCACGCTGTTTTCGTCCATGGGCTTGAACCTCCGCTTCTTACGGCCCATGCTGTTGTAGAGCTTGAACATTCAAACATCAGTTAATTAACAGACAAAATGTATAAATAAACCTTATGCCAACGGATAACGTGTTGATAGCGTATGAAGATACTCCAGCTTGACGTTGATAGCATAGAGTACGAGCCGGTGGAGCCTGAGATAAAGGTGCACGACAAGGCCGAAAGGAAGAGCACGGTCGTCAGGGGAGCGCTGGCGCTTTTCGTATCTGTGGAGCGCGGCGACAGCGAGGCGTACGCCAGCAAAGCCGTCAGGGACGCGGTGGGCTTCGCGGAGAAGCAGAAGATAGGGAACATTGTGCTGTACCCGTTCGCGCACATAAGCGACAACCTCGAGGAGCCGCAGAGGGCGATGAACCTGCTGGATTATATGGCCAAAGAGGCGGAAAAAAGCAATATGAAGGTGCACAAGGCGCCGTTCGGGTGGAACAAACGCCTCTCCTTCTCGACAAAGGGGCACCCGCTGGCAGAAACACTGAAAAGCTACGGTGCGGGGGAGAAAGCCGCGGCCGCGCCCAAGCAGAGGAAGTACGATGTATCGCTCGTCAGGAAAGCGGACTGGTCAGGGCTGCCGGAGAACGACCACAGGACCATAGCGGAGAAGGAGATGGTCTGGGATTCGCCCTGGGGCAGGGGCTTCCCTGGCTGGCACCTGGAATGCAGCGCGATGAGCATG
>DAHXLV010000033.1 GCA_027365815.1 Microcaldota archaeon | reverse complement strand
CCCGGGCATAAACAGAAAGGTATTTTATCCTGAAAACATTACAGTTATTGGTGCTTATGTCTGTAGACCTTGGAAAATTGGTCGTTAGGAGGAAAATAGGGCTGGAAGAGCTTAACGGGCGCACCGTGGCCATAGACGCGTTCAATGTGCTCTACCAGTTCCTCACTATAATACGCGGGCCTGACGGCACGCCGCTTAAGGATTTCAAGGGCAACGTCACAAGCCACCTGTCAGGGCTCTTCTACCGCACCATAGAGCTCATAGACAACGGGATAAAGCCAGTATACGTATTCGATGGAATCCCATCGATGCTCAAGCAGAAGACGATAGAGGCTCGCATGAACAGGCGGGAAGAGGCATACCGGGCATGGCAGCAGGCTAAAGAAGCGGGCGAGATCGAAGATGCGAGGAAGTACGCCCAGCAGAGCACCAGGATAAACAAGTATATAATCGAGAGCGCTAAGGAGCTGCTAGGTTATATGGGCGTCGCGCACATAAACGCGCCGAGCGAGGGTGAAGCGCAGGCTTGCGAGATGTGCAAGAAGGGCCTAGTTTACACTGCGGCAAGCCAGGACTATGACACGCTGCTCTTTGCAACGCCGCGTGTGGTGAGGAACCTTACTCTGAGCGGCAGGAGGAAGCTGCCGCGCAAGAACGTCTACGTGAACATCGAGCCAGAGATGGTGGACCTCCAGGAAACGCTGAAGAGCGTGGGGTTGAGCCAGAAGCAGCTCATCTGGGCGGGCATACTGCTTGGAACGGACTTCAATGACGGAATAAGGGGCGTCGGCCCAGTAACGGCCGTCAAGATAGCAAAGGCAGCAAAATCCCTGCAGGATGTGGAGAGGTATGTGAAGGAGAAGTACAACCAGGAGTTCGAGCTTGACGTGCGAGAGGTCGAAGGGCTGTTCGCCAACCCGGAGGTTTCGGAGATACGCAGGGAGGAGCTAGAACAGGAGATGGGCGCGCTTCCTGACAAGAAAAGGCTCATTGAGTTCATGTGCGACGAGCACGATTTCTCTAAGGAGCGCATCGGGAAGTTTGTGGACAAGCTTGTGGATAATAGGATGGCCGCAAAGCAGCACAGGCTGTTCTGATCACATGAATCTTGACAGGTTGAACTGCTTCGACCCGCTGCCTTCCGATCCTGCCGCGCCAAAAACAAGGTCTATCTCCTCCTTTATGAGCTTGAGCCTCTGCTTCATGTACGGTTCGAGGTCATACCTGTCCGCCAGGTTTATCGCCATGTTAAGGTACTTCTCTATCCCGCCCTTTGATATGGTGAGTATTATCTTGCCCTGGCATCTGGTGCACTTGCCGACCAAAGGTATGCGGCGGTACTTCGCGTTGCAGGAGACGCACCTGAACCCCTGCTCTGAATACGAATGCAGGTTGCCCATGAGGTCACGTATGAAATGGCTGGATATGAGGCGGCGCGCAGTGTCGCGCTTGTCTATACTGTATAGCTTGTCCATCAGCTTGAATTGCAGCTCCACTTTCTCGTCCATCGTCTTCAGCTTTGTGTATATGCTCTTCTTGGGTGCGTCCTCTATCGCATTTATGGTGCTTTCGTGGGTGAACATCAGGTCCTTGAACACCCTGTTCGTGTTGAGCCTGTCGCTGACGCTCTCTACCTTCACGTCGCCGGGCTGCGCCCTTTCGACGGTCTTGTCGTAGAACTCCGGGCCATATTCCTCGACTGTTTCCATCTGCCACGCCTCGTCGTCTATCTCCTCTGGCTGCACATTGACCGTTAGGATGAGAGGGGCGTCCATTGTGCCGCCTATCATGCTTGGCAGGTACCTCCTCGAGAAGTTTATGAGCGCATCGAGTAGAAGCATTGTGGTGTCCTCGTCCCCGTCGCAGTTCCTCCTCCTTGCCGCTATGGTGAATGGATGCGCAAACCCTACATTCGCATCTGTTATGCCAATGATCCTGCCAAGGACGCCTGCCGATGTGTGCGGGGAGAGCGTTATGACAGATTGGCCAACCATGTCTTCAGCGGATACGGCTTTATAGAAAGGATCAAGCCCATAATACTTGACAAGCAGGTCGTCGACAAATTTGGCCACCTTGAGCAGGTACTCCGCGCCCCTCCTGTTCAGTATCACGTCCTGATGCTTTAGCTCTAGAAGCTGGCTGTCTGATTCCAGCTTGTTGCCCCTGTAATCGTGCGTATACCCCAAACTTATCAGGCGCTCGATGCCTAAGGACGCCTCGCGCGGGTAGAAATGGGTCATCGGGGCATCTGTAGCGTCAAATCTGGTAGTGCCGTCCTTGAAGGCGTAGATCCCATTGATGCTGCGCAGTATCCCCTTTTCGAGCGGTTCCGGCACCTTGTCGCTGCTGGTGAGCCCTCTGACCCCTTTAACAAGCTTCACCGCACCAGTCATATCAAGATTCGCGAATGCCGCATCGAGCTCCTTAATTATATCAACCTGGCGGACGATGCTGCCAGTAGTCGGGCTGCCACAGCTTGCGCATTTCGTCTCCTTGCTCCGCTTCCCGCAGCTTACGCACCGCCTCTCTATGTAAGCCCTGGCGTTGTGGGTTCTGCAATACGCAGAATTCAGCTGCTCGCCCTCTTTAGGGCACTTGTAGTTCGCCATTTCTATCTCTACGCCGGTGCTCCTCATCTGCTTCTTTGCCATGAGGTACGCCTTCGTTATGTTCCTCTCCTTGCCGCCTGCTTCACCTATCGGGAATATTATGTTGGGGGCTGGTTTCATGAGGCGCTCCCTTGCCTTTTCCGGGCGGCCTACCCTGCCGCCGATCCTGAACGAGCGCTGCATTACAAAGAACGGAGAAACTGCGTTTAGCGCCTTTATGCTGTCTTCTCCGGAATACTTCCTTTCTGCACCAAGCTTTATTCTTTCGCCGTCGACCAAGCCCAGCGTAGCTATTATGCTCTGCGCGTCGCCTCCGAATATCCTTATGCCGTTGGAATCCAGGTGCGGAATGCAGAGCGTCTCTATCGTAGGCCTGACCGCCTGGGCGGCATCCTCCCCGATCACAATCTCCTGAATATCAAAAATCCCCTGCCCGTTCCCCTTTATTTCAGACGCTGAAATCGCTTTCGCAAGCGACTCGAGCTCAGGCATGCTTATATCCTGGTATTCGTAAATGTATCTGGGGTGCATAGGCACGCTGTACTGCTTCGAGAGCCGGTATGCCTGCTCAAAGCTCGGTGCAGCTGGCGCCTTTTCCTTGCAACCGTTCCTTTTCAGTTGGCTAGCCCAGAACTCCTCGACATAGCTCGATTGAGATAGTGGCGTGTTTGTCTTCTTGAAATCTCCAAGCGTGATCAGCATGTCACCTACGCTCAGTATCTTCGCGACCTCGTTCCTTATCTTGCGCGCAAGCTCTGCGCTGTTTATGCGCATCGCTTCGCCGCTCTTCAGCTTCACGAACGGCCCCTCTATGGTGTCTACAGGCATCGCGACGCTGCCCTTGCCAGGCTTCTCTATCTTGATCTGCGTGCCTATAGCCACGAAATCCTCCAGTATTATCATAGTTGCAGGGCTGACCCCTTTTGCAGCTATGCCGGTCAACCTTGATCTCCCGTAGCGCAGCCTGAATGCCCCCTTGTAATCGGGGTATGCGAGAACAGGGCGTCCACCAACCAGCTCGGTCAGGAACGCAGGGTCGTGCCTCTCCTCTTTCGAGTTCGCCTGGGCGGTTGACTTCCCAACCCTGATTATAGAGCTAAGCCAGTTCCAGTCAAGCCCGGCCATCTTGGAGTACTTGAGTACGTTTTTTGCCTTCTGCGCTATGCCTTCGCAGGTCACCAGCGCCACGCCTCCGCGGATCCTGTTTGTTATGACGGTCTCATTGCCATCGATGTCAAGCCTCTTCACATTCCTGTGGATGCTCACCTCCAGGTCCTCCGTCGGCAGCCCATCGACGCACACTGGGCAGTTTTCAAGTATTACGCGTATGTCCTGCTCGCTCGGCAGGTACTGCAGCCTTGCAGCCCTTGTGTGGTACAGCTGCATCTCCTCCAGGACCCGCTCTATCTCGGCGCGTTGCGCCTTGTACTGGCCTATGTTGAAGAACTTCCTTGCATAATCGCCGAGCACGACAGACAGCGCCACGCTTGTCCCTCCGGCAGACCTTATGGGCCCTGCGTACAGGATGGCCAGGTAATCGGTGCCATCTGGGTTCTTGTGCAGCTCGATGCCGGGCA
>DAHXLV010000028.1 GCA_027365815.1 Microcaldota archaeon | reverse complement strand
AGCTTCCAGGAGGTGTCGCCAGGCATGGTCTACTGGCACCCAAAAGGTTTCATCATATTCGACGAGCTTGTCAGGTATATAAAGGAGACCCTGGGCGATTACGGCTACCAGGTGATAGCCGCGCCTTCGATGGCTGACACGGCGCTGTGGAGCGTGAGCGGCCACATAGACCATTTCAGGGAGAACATGTTCGTCTTCGAAGCCAACGACCACGAGCTGGGCATGAAGCCCATGGGCTGCCCGTTCGCCATGATGATATACAAGTCTAGGAGCAGGAGCTACAGGGAGCTGCCGATGAGGCTGGCGGACTTCGACAGGCTCTACAGGAACGAGATAAGCGGGGCGCTCAGCGGCCTTTTCAGGGTGAGGGAGCTCACCCAGGACGACGCGCACATATTCGTTACAGAGGAGCAGATAGAGCAGGAGCTGGTCACCCTGCTGAAGCTGGTGCACGAGTTCTACAGCAGGTTCGGGCTGGAGTACAAGCCCAAGCTGTCGACGATGCCGGACAGCCACCTGGGCAGCGAGGAGATGTGGGAGAAGGCGACGAACGCGCTGAAGAAGGCGCTGAAGGCGAACGGAATTGGATACGAGATAAAGGAGAAGGAGGGCGCCTTCTACGGGCCGAAGATAGACTATGACATAAAGGATTCGCTGGGCAGGGAGTGGCAGTGCGCGACCGTGCAGCTAGACTATCAGCTGCCGCAGAGGTTCGGGCTGCAGTATGCAGGAGAGGACGGGAAGGAGCACATGCCGGTTGTTATACACAGGGTGATCTACGGGTCTCTGGAGAGGTTCCTTGGGGTGCTGATCGAGCACCTCAACGGAAAGTTCCCGACGTGGCTCTCTCCGGTGCAAGCTAGGATAGTGACCGTATCGGAGCAGGCCAACGAGTACGCTTATGAGCTCTACGCGCGGCTCAGGGAGGAGGGCATCAGGGTGGACGCCGATGCGTCTGACAAGACCATAGACTACAAGATACGCGAGGCGCAGATGCAGAAGATACCGTACATGGTGGTGCTGGGCAAGAAGGAGGCGGATTCGAAGAGCATATCGGTGAGGAGCAGGAGCGGCAAGCAGAAGATGGGCATTAGCGCAGCGGAGTTCATTTCGATGATCAAGAAGGAGATATCGGAAAGGAGCGGGGAGCAGCCATTCTGAACCGCAGGCATACGTTTTTAGCCCTTGATGACGAGAGTATTGCAAAGGGGCTAGCCTTACAGCTTCTTGACTGATTCGATGTATGTTCTTGGACTGTGGGACGGGCACGACTCCGGGGCCGCGCTGGTGCGGGATGGCGAGATAGTCTTCGCGGCCAACGAGGAGCGCTTCACTAAGAGGAAGTTCGAGGTCAGCTTCCCTTACAACTCCATAAGGGCGTCTCTCGACTACGCAAGGATAAAGCCTTCCGACGTGGAGCATGTGGCTTTCACCACTACGGAGTTCGCTAAGACGCTGTGGCGCGTATTCCCCGGCATAAAGGAGAGCTACTACAACTTCAGGAGGAGGAAGACGCCGAAGCCGGCGCTCGAGGGCTTCAGGCACTGGATAAAGTACACCTCTACAGGCGTAGGCGTGCTGCCGCTTTGCGGCAGCGTAAGCAGGTCCGTGATAAGCAGGCAGCTTAACAGCATGGGCTTCCGCGGCTACAAGCTCCATACCGTAGAGCACCACACAGCGCACGCAGCTACCGCGGCGCTGACCTCCCCTTTCGGAAGGTCTCTTGTCGTTACCGTTGACGGCCTTGGCGACGGGCTCTCGGCGTCGGTCAGCACTTCCGAGAACGGCAAGCTCAACAGGCACATAAGCATACCAGCCAGGGATTCTCTGGGCGTATTCTACGAGCAGGCAACCAACATTGCAGGCATGCGCGAACAGGAAGACGAGGGCAAGCTCATGGCGATGGCCGACTACTCGTACCCGTTCTCGTGGGAGGACAACGTGCTGAAGAGCATGATGTCAGCGAGCGGTACAATAGTGCACGCGAAGTACGGCCAGTGGAAGCAGTATGTGGCGCTGGAGAGGATAGCCTGGAAGACGCCGAGGGAGCAGTTCGCCTACTACGTGCAGCAGCTCTTCGAGAACATAATAACCAAGCTGGTTAGCAACTCCATCGACAGGTTCGGCATACACGAGGTTGCGATGGCTGGCGGCTGCTTCTCCAACGTGAAGGCCAACATGATGATAAGGAGGCTGGATGCATTGAAGCGGTGGTACGTCTTCCCGCACATGGGAGACGGGGGCATAGCGCTGGGATCGGCGCTCTATGTGGACCACATGCTGAGCGGCAAGAGCGGCTACGGGCTCTCGCCGTACCTCGGCCCATCGTATGACGCCGAGGAGACAGAGAAGCTGCTGAAGAGGGACAGGAGCCTCGTGGTGCAGAGGCAGCCGGTTGAGGAGCATGCGTCGCACGCGGCCGAGCTGATAAGCAAGGGCAACTACATAATGTGGTTCCAGGACAGGATGGAATACGGGCCGAGAGCTCTCGGCGGCAGGAGCATACTCGCCCCTAGCGATTCCGAACAGGTCAAGGAGCGGCTCAACCTCCACGTGAAGAGGAGGGAGTGGTTCCAGCCTTTCGCACCGGCGATACTCGAGGAGGACGTGCCGCACATCATAGACTATGACGGGAAGGGCATGGACGGGCTGATGACGATGGCATATTCGGTGAGGGAGGATGCGCGCAAGCATACGGCTGCTGTAATGCACATAGACGGGACAGCTAGGCCGCAGATGGTCGGGAGCGGCGGCCAGGCGTACCAGGAGATGCTGAAGAGGATGAAAAGGCTGACTGGCAGGGGCATGGTGCTCAACACCAGCCTGAACATACACGGAATGCCGATAGCGATGACGCCGCAGGACGCGGTTGACACGATGAAGGCCACCAAGACAAAGTACATGTTCATCGACGGGCTGTTCGTGACAAACAGGGCCGGGATTTGATGGTCGCTGCAGCTGGGATCGAGGAGTATTTTTTCACGGCAGGCATACTGATAGCTTTCTTGGGCACCATAGCTTCGGTGGTGCTCTCCAGGAAGCAGATCGCACAAGTCCTCCGCGGAAGCCGGATAAAGGCATGGCACATCGCCGCGCTTGTCGTCATTGCAGCGGTCTTCCTGTCTGCGGAGCTCGCCATAGTGAAGCCCACGCAGCTGCTCTTCTTCGACGACGTCATTTACCAGGCTGGCGCGCTGGACCTGCTCCATATGGGGCAGGCGTGGATGTGCAACTTCGGTACGCCGGTTGCGTGCTCGATCGGCCAGGTATTCCACGAGCCGATAGGCACATCGTTCACTCTGGCGATGGGATTCGGCGCGCTGGGCGTCCATCTTGGCGTGGCATACGGCACGATGCTGCTTGTCACCTTGTCGGCGGTGGTCATCACGTTCCTTGTTGCTACAGTCCTGCTTGGCGACCCGGTCGCCGGGCTTTTCTCTTCGCTGCTGCTGGGGCTCGCGCCCGTCGTATTGGTATGGGCAAGGCCCACTACATCGGACATGCCGATGATGGCATACTCCCTTGCTGCGATCTTCCTCATGCTTGTCTTCCTCAAGAAGAAGAGCATCTTCACGCTTTCGGGGGCGATGTTCTCGGCTTCGCTGGTCGCATACACGAAGGTCGACGCCCTGTTCTACCTGCCGCTGATACTGGGGCTTTACCTGATACTGGAGAAGCGCGGCGTGTTTGCCAAGCTCGTAAGGAAGAAAGCCCTGACGTTCAGGGTCCTGCTCGTCGTGCTGCTATTCGTCATCTCGGTCTCTCCGGAAGCCGTGTATTCGTATGTGCAGCTGACAAGCGGCTCGTACGGCTACCATGGTTCATACATACAGCAGAGCTGCACTTCTGGAGGGGGCTTCATCGCAGCCAACTCCGTGATAAACCTGCAGAACCTGGAGGCGAACGCCTGCGCGAACATAGCGTTCTGGGCTGACGCGTACAAAAACCAATATATAATGCAGCCGGTCTTCTTCACACTGCTTTTCGTGGCTGGCGCGTGCATCATGTTCTTCACAAAAAGGAGGGCGTTTCTGGCACTGTTAGCCTGGTTCGGCGCGTTCTTCCTCCTTTATGCATCGTTCTACGGCGGAGGCGTCACCTTCGGCATAGATTGGAGGTTCATGCTAGCGCTCATTGCGCCTGCAAGCATTTTCGGCGGATACGCCGCCTCGCTTTCATACATAGAAGCAAAGAAGCGCGCCGGGAAAAGGAAGCTGAAGGTTGCCAAGATAGCCGCGTATGCGGCGATACTTGTGCTGATCGCGTATTCCATATACTCGCTTGGCCCGCTGCTCGGGGTGCAGCCGTCCGCCCTTCCGCAGGCTGGCGATGCGAGGTTCTACGAGAGCTTCGTGTACAACAACAGCAATGCGATACCCAAGGAGTGCCTTGTCTTCAGCTACGACCCGACACTGTTCATGATAAACAACCGCAGCGCCGCGCAGATGTCATACCTCTCGCAGTCCAGCTACCAGGACTACAAGAGCCAGTACGGCTGCCTTGTAATGGACTACGGCTACTGGTGCTACACCCCTAACAACCTGTGCACCGGGGTGGAGAGCAGCTTCAGTCTGCAGAGCATAGTCAACGCGACATACCAGCAGAAGACGTTCGGCTTCTACTACATAACTGGCATAAAGAATTCCAGCTCCTGATCACAGCCTTGTGTTGCCGAATATGGTGCGCAGCGTCTCGATTCCAGCCTTTATCGCCGGTACGTTGCTTTTGCCGTATGTCCTCCTCTTCTCGAAGCTAGGCACCTCTATCACCTTGAGCCCGATCTTTGCCGCCCTGGTGTGCATGTCAGCCTCTATGCCGAGGCCGGGCTCCCTGAGGCGCATCCTCCTTATCGCCTCCCTGGTGAACGCCTTGTACCCGTATGACATGTCGGTGTAGTGGGACCCGTACAGCAGGTTGACAAGAATCACGAAAAACTTGCTGCCGAACCACCTTACCGGCGTTATGTCGTCGCTTCCTCCGCCGGTGATGTACCTTGAGCCGCTGCACATGTCATACCCGGCCTCTATGCCGGCGATCAGCAGCTTCAGTTCCTCGGGCCTGTGCGACAGGTCGGCATCCATCGCTATCAGTATACTCCCCTTCGAGGCGGCGAAGCCTCTTATGAGCGCCGACCCCTTGCCGGCTTCATCGTGCAGAAGGGTGACCCCTTTCAAGGACTTGACGGCCCTTTCCGTGCCGTCTGTGGAGCGACCATCGACCACTATCATCTCGTAGGACTGGCCGTCCATGACCTCACGTATGCCTTTTGCCAGGCGTTTTATGTTCCCGGCCTCGTTCTTGGTAGGCACTATTATGCTCACGTAAGGCTTCACCGGCATTTTCCCACTAGATTCTTATTTCGCTCTGCACGCTTATTATATTGTTGGATGGTCAGGGAGAAATATTTTAGCGCTCATAGTGTAGGACACGTTATCACAGATCCTCA
>DAHXLV010000004.1 GCA_027365815.1 Microcaldota archaeon | reverse complement strand
CTTTCAAACCTCAACAGCGATGATGTAAGGAATGAGCACAAGCAGGCGGTCGCAACAAGATGGAAGAACATAACTGCGGCCGATATAAACGAGGTGCTCAACAAGGGCGTATCAGACACGACCTTCTCCACATGGCTCTTTTTCACTGTAGAGCAGCAGCACCACGCGCTCTACAAGTCTGTTTGGGACGAGATGAGGAAGGAATTCATGCAGGCGTGCGACGATATAGGTATAGCGGCCAACACCAGCAGATAACGTCGCATTTGCGACGTCAAATTTCTTGAATTCCAAAGCTTTAAGAAGGAAAAATTCCAAAACTGGTAGTGTAGGACACAAATCGTTTTGGAATACTATTTAAATCTATTTTCCAATATCCTACCGCGCGGAAATTTTTCCGGGGAAGGGGTTAAATGGGGGCTACGTTTGTAATAAAAAGAAATGGACAGAAAACCAGTTTTGATGAAAGCAAAATAGTCAGCGCGATAAACAAGGCATACGGCAACGTATACATGGAGCGGCCTGATGCGCAGAACCTCGCAGAGGCGTCCAAGGCGGCGAAGCAGGTAGTCGAACTGATTAACAGCACCAAAAAGGACGAGTGGAACGTCGAGGAAGTCCAGGACACTGTGGAGAAGGTCGTGTCTGATACGCCCTTGTTGAGCACCTCGCTTATGTCGGCTGCGGTTATGTTCTTCCACCTTGTTGCGACCGCCTGCTTGTGCTCGTTCCTCACATCATCGCTGTTGAGGTTTGAAAGGCCGTCAATCATGAGGTTATGCGTCCTCCAAGATTGGCTTGAGGATAGGGATGCAACGAGCACTGCCATTACCGCTGCACGTTTCTCATCCTTGGAAAGGTCGCTGGTCTGCTTCTGTGCAATCTTGTGGATTTTTGTCGCGAGAACGTCATATTTGGTTACATTATGCTTCAACGGCATTCTCTTTGCCTCCAAAATTTATTAACACGCCTCGTGTTAATCCTTTTCAGAGCTTGTACTTGCTTGTATAGTTGTTCAAAACAAGAATTTATAAACATATAAGGTAATTAAGCTATGCGGCTGACCAGGCTTTTGGTGTAAGAAATGGGACTTTTCAACCTTTTTGGCAAGAAAGACGTTTCGGAACTTGTGAACAATTCGCCGTTCAGGCTTGCTACCGTGTGGGTGCCTTACACGCTGTATGCAAACAAGAACGGATCCACAACGCTAAATGTCAAGATAAAGAATGTGACTGAGGAGCCGCTGCTAACTTCGTTAGTAGTTGAGCTGCCTCCTTCGCTCGGATTCGAAAAGACAGGGCTTTCCAAACAGCGCGAGGTCAGGATAGGCGAACTTGCAGCCGGTGAGGAGAGGGAGGTCGGCGTCGAGGTCTTCGGCGGCATGAAGTCAGACCCTGGGGAGTATACCGTTGTGCTTACTGCCATGGCGCATTACAGGGACTATGGGCATGTCATAAACGCGGTTAAGAAGAGGACATCGCTAAAGGTAGCCTGAGCCCCTATTTCTCCTTCTCTTCCTTTTTCTCCTTTTCCGCTTCCTTTGAGCCCTTCTGATCTGGCTCCTTCTTCTGCGGCTGGCTCATTATACCGTATATGCCTTCTATGAACTCGGCCACCTTCGCCCCGCGCTCGGTGAGCTTGATCGCCTTTATCTTGCCGTGCCGCTCGCTGCGCGTTATCCCAATCGCCTCGCATGCCGTCAGGAACCTGCACGCGTGCACGTATGTGGTGCCTGTGGCCTTTGCCAGCGACGATATGTACCACTCCTGGTCGGCCTTGAGCGAGAGGAGTATCCTGGCCTGCTTGTCCTTGAGTATTATTACCTCCCGGTGAGGCTGCTCTGGCTCCTTCTCCTTCTGCTCCGCCTTCTGCTCTGCCATTTTAATCAATCTGTACCCATGTATAAATAACCCAATTCCGGCGCTTTTTGCCGAACGTCCTTTACAGAGAGGATAGCATAAGATTATTAAATTGTTTCGTGGTATATGTTTGTGCGACTAGAGGTGTGTGTATGGTAAAATACATCATTGCGAAACAACTGGTAGGGAAACGTGTAGTAACTACGGACGGGTATGACCTTGGAAGGTTCGTAGATGCTGAGATAAGCGAAGTGACAGGAAAGATAAATGCGATGCTTGTGGAGCCGAGCCTTGACGGCGGGCTGGCCAACAAGGTGAAGGTTGACGGCGGCACGGTCAGGGTGCCTTACGGCTCTGTCAGGGCGGTGAACGATTTCATAGTTGTTGACAGGAAGGATCTCTGATCTGCTTATTCCATCGCCGCTCTGCTGTAGGTGGGTGTTCACATAATAATATGCGGCGGTGACGAGGCTGGCAGGGGCGCGTTGATAGGGCCATTGGTAGTGGCAATCGTCTCAATAAACAAGAGCGCGGAGCATAAGCTCGCTGATATGGGCGTCAGGGACTCAAAGCTGCTTTCAAGGAGGAGAAGGGAGAACCTCTATGATTCGATAAAGGGCGCTGCACATGATGTCAAGGTCGGCAAGATCTATCCAAAAGAGATAAACGAGGCCATGAAGGCTGGCGTATCCCTCAACGAGCTTGAAGCCATACACTTCGCCAAGCTGTTCGACAAGCTTAGCGGGCACGTAAGCTCGATGTACCTTGATTCGCCTGACGTTATAGCCGAGAAGTTCGGCGTGCGTGTGAACATGTTGTCGAAGAAGCCGACTAGGATAGTGGGGGTGAGCCCGAAGGGCGACGCTGGGGTCAAGTACACGAAGCTCGTGGCGGAGCACAAGGCCGATTCAAGGTACCCTGTGGTATCCGCAGCCAGCATAATAGCGAAGGTGGAGCGCGACTGGGAGATAGACAGGATTGCTGACGAAGTCGGCATAGACCTTGGTTCCGGCTACCCGGCCGATGCATACACCATAGGCGCGATAAAGGAGAACCTGAAGAGCGAGGTGCTGAGGAGGCACATAAGGCAGTACTGGCAGACGATGGACGAGATAAAGCAGACCAGACTTGTGAATTTCTGACACTTGGTGGGTTAATGAGGATGGAGATAACAGAGCTTAGGGAGAAGCTATTAGGCACGTTTAAAGACTTCGATCCAAAAGAGGCCAACAGCATAGCCGACTATCTTTTGTGGGCAGAAATGGCAGGAGTGAAGACTCAGGGCATGGTTAAACTTGTAGGAAACGCACCTATTCAAAACGTTAAGCCGACAGGGTCAATTAAGGTTGAAAAAGAAACAGGAATATCACAGCTAATAAATGCAAGGAACCACCTTGCAATAGCTGTATCACAGATTGCTGCGGATGCTGCAATCTCTAAGGCGAAAGAGAATGGGATAGGCATAATAGGTGTACATAACTTCTTTACAAGCGATGGTTCGAAGGCGTTCTATGTGGAAAAAATCGCAAGAGCCGGACTTATCGGTATCTTCTGCAATAGATCACCTTCGTCTGTTACTGGTTTTGGCAGCATTGATCCACTATTCGGAACAAATCCCATCGGGTTTGGATTTCCGACCAACGAGGAGCCGCTAGTTTTTGATATGGCAACGTCAGCGATGACATTCTACGGGTTACTTATAGCGCATGCAAAAGGAGAAAAACTACCTACGAATGTGGCAATAGATGAAGATGGAAATTTAACAACAGACCCTTCAAAAGCCTTGAATGGAGCGATATTGCCTTTTGATAGAGGATTCAAGGGAGCTGGACTTGGTATGGTGGTTGAGATATTGGCGGGGCCATTGGTTTCAGCCGGTTGGATAGATAATAAAGGTCAAAAACTAGAATGGGGAGCCCTGCTAATCGCTATAAATCCAAATCTGTTAACAGATACCGATACCTTCAAAAACAACTGCTCTGATCTGATTAAGAAAATTAAGAATTCGCGAAAAGAAACAGGACATCAGGATATAAGGCTGCCTGGCGAACGAGCCAGGAAAGAATACAACGAGGCGTTACGTTCTGGGTTTGTAGAAGTGGATGATGCCATACTACAAGAACTGAAGTATATATAACTCTCAGGCACTCCACGCCTGCGAGGCTCTGGCCCGGTAGTCTCCTGGTACCCCCACCGGCAGTTTGAAAGAAACCATAATTGCTGGTTTTTCCTGGTCGTTCCTTCTGGCGTGCCACGTCCCTTGCGGTATCACCGCGAGTTCTCCCATATTGAGTGTATATGTCCCATCATTCAGGAAAATTAGAATCCCATCGCTGAGTGATAGCTGCACTTCAATGCTGTGATCATGCTGGTGTATCTCTATGTTTGCGCCGGCGGAGAGCACATCATAGCTGACTGAGAACGGTGCACCGTTCTCCGTTAGGTCCTCCATAAGCATCCCATCAACCAGTTGCGGGATGTTTTGCGGGTCACCAATACGTCTTATTTCACTTGCGTTAATCCTTTTAGGTTCGCCAATCACCGCTGCCGCATCGTTTGCCACCTTAGCAAGAAGCTCGGGAGGAGGTCTTGCCTCTGCGCTTCTCAATACGTAGTCTATCGGCTTTGTTACGAAACCTTGAACTACAGAGCCTGAGCTAGTAACCCCCGTTGATCCGGCATAAGCTAGCTTCTTTTCCATGCACTCACTTAGTATACTGCATTCCAGATATATACGTATTTTTATACGTTTGACGTTTGTCAATATGCTATATACCCTTGACTAGATACGCTAAGATAATCGTGCATACAACCGCTATCGCAAGCCCTATTTTCTGATGCGATAGTATTCTCTCTTTGGCAACAACCAACCCGAGCAGGGCCGCGACGATTATGAAGTTTTCTGATAATGCGACCGCTATTGTTATTGGTAGCAGGACGGTAGCTGCCGCATAGGCCAGCCACGCGCCGTTGTCAAATAAGCCTGTTGACAGTATGAGCAGTGGCCTCTTCCTTGTGTCCCTAATAAGTTTATGGAGCCTCTCCGTGTATGCTAGGTATATTGCCGTATACACTGTGATGTTGATTGATATAAACCAGATAACTACGAGGGGGTTCGTCACCCTTGAACCGAAACCTATGACAAAGCTGCTTATCCCAAGTATGGTTCCGCTAGCCACGCCGAGCAGAATGCCTTTTTCCAACCTGTCAAATTTCGTAAGGTAATACGACTTAATCGATACGAGCATGATCCCAAACATTAACGCGATGATGAGTATGTACTCTATTGGCGCGAGCGCTTCGCCTATGAAGATGAGCGACAATACCGCAACAATAGGTATCTCCAAAGAAAGGACGGGCTCTATGACGGCAATCTTGCCGCGCTTATACGCCTCGAAGTTTATCAGCGCTTCGGTGAACTGTACAGCACCTATGAACAGAAGCAGAAACAGGTCTGACCTGTTGCTCAACGCTGCTCCCAATGAGCTGTAAACAAACGGTGCAATGATTATGGAACCGGTCAGGGATATCAAGAACAGCGTCTCCCAATCGCCCAAATGCCTTGTTGTTTTTTGTATTAGGAAATCCCCTACGCCCCAGAAGAGCGCGGCTCCTAACGCAAGGAGTACACCAATGATGATTGCGTTTGCCAACACTCTCATCTAAAACAAACGCACAGATATATTGCTTTCCTTCCCAAGTTATACCGGATCTGTGGCGCAACTTGGACAGCGCGCCGGGCTTCGGACCCGGATGTTGCGGGTTCAAATCCCGCCAGATCCGCATGCTTGAGATGGGCTTATGAGGACTTACGCGACTGTGCACGCGATAATGATGAAAGATTGAGATACTCGTGCTCCAGAGAGCAAAGCGCAGGACGCTGCCTGGAACACCGTAAACGGCCATATGCCGATACGGGCTTTTTTACCGGACTGGCGAATTCAGCTGACAGGTTGCACGGCGCAGCAATGGTGATGGGCCATGCCCAAAGAGGCAGGATCTTGCTGGAATAAGCTTTATATACCTATTCGCCCCTCATATAATATCTGTTTTTCCCGTTTACTGCAGTTTTGCAGGAGGGGTTTAACATGGAGAAGGAACAACTCGAAAAGCTAGGCTCGTTCATAGAGGCCAACAAGGGCAAACGCAAGTTTACGCAGAGCGTCGACCTGTCGGTCAACTTCTCAGGTATAGATTTCACGAAGCCTGACAACCGGCTCAACCTTGAAGTAAAGCTGCCGAACGGAAGGGGCAAGGAGAGCAAGGTGATGGTCTTCTCAGACGACCGCAACATCAACTCTAAGGTCGAAAAGTACGGGGCCAAGATTATACCAGGGAGCGAGATTGCCACTATAAGCAATGACAAGGCAAGGCAGAACGAGCTCCTGGAATACGAGCTTGTAGCCCAGCCTGCGCTCATGCCGGCCATAGCAAAGCAGCTGGGGCAGTTCCTGGGGCCAAGGAACAGGATGCCTAAACCGCTCATAGGAGACATAGACAGGATAGTGGGCGGCATGGGAAATTCAATCTACATAAGGAGCAAGGGCAAGTACCTGCCTACTGTGCACTGCCTCGTAGGCACCGAGAAGATGCCGCTTGGCGAAATCGCTGCAAACATAGATGAAGTTGTAAACGCTGTTGTGAAGAAGGTCGGCAAGCACAATATCAGGTCGGTTTACGTTAAGCTGACGATGAGCGAACCGCTAAAATTGGTGTAATCATGTTCACAAAAGATCAAAAAATAAAATTCGTGAAGGACGCGGGCAAGGACATCTCGAAGTACAGCACCGTTGGTATAATCAACCTTGGCGGCATACCAGACAGGCTGCTCCAGAAGTCCAGGAACAGCACGCGCGGTGAGACCAGGCTTATATTCGGGAAGAGGACGCTGCTCGTGAAGATACTCGAGAGCAATGCCAAGACAAAGGGTCTTGTTGCGCACATGGCTGGCACCTCTGCGATATTGCTAAGCAACTCCGACCCTTTCGAGCTATTCAAGACCTTCAAGTCTAACGCCATAAAACTGGCTGCCAAGCCGAAACAGGTCGCCCCTGAGGATATAATGATACACGGAGGCGAGACAAGCCTGCAGCCCGGCGCCGCGGTGACGGAGCTGAAGCAGGCTGGGATAGACGTACAGATACAAAAGGGCAAGGTGGTCATAGGCAAGGACAAGGTTCTGGTGAAGAAAGGCGATCCGATAAGCAGCGTAGCTGCCAAGGTGCTGCACACGCTGGGGACGCTGCCTTTCACGGCTGTCATAGAGCCTAGCGTGCTGATAGCGAACGGGACCACATTCACTAAGGAGCTGCTGGATATAGACGATCAGCGCACAATAGCCGATCTGCTGTCCGCATTCAAGAACGCTTATTTCCTCTCGATTGATAGGGGAATAATAAACCAGTATACGGTAAAGCCCCTGCTTGTGAAGGCTTTTATGCAGGCTCGCGCACTTGGCATTGAGACCAGGGCGTACGAGCCAGGCATAATAGAGGTGCTGCTCGGGACCGCGTCGGCGCAGGCAAGCGCCCTCAACGCGCTCAACAGGGAACAGCCCGCACAAACAACATGATGCTAAGGTGAAAACATGGAATACGTCTACGCAGCGTTGCTTCTTGATGCAGCCGGAAAGGAGGTAACAGAACAGGGCCTTATGGATGTCGTAAAGGCAGCCGGGCTGACTCCTGAGGAGGCAAGGGCAAAGGCAATGGTCGCGTCCCTGAAAGGTGTGAACATAAAGGACGTGATCAAGAACGCGCAGAGCATGCAGATGCAGGCGGCTGCACCAAGTGCAGCGGCGGCAGGTGCGGCTCCGGCAGCGGCGGCCCCGAAGAAGGACGCAGAGGCAGAGAAGAAGAGCGAAGAGGAGGCCGCAAGCGGTCTGGCTAGCCTATTTGGCTGACCGGACAGGCTGGGCTTCTTCATGCACGCAAGTAGCTACGCAGATGCAGCTACTGTAAAGAGTGTTAGCTTGCAAACAGCAAAAGCTAAAAAGAATCGCGACATATTGCGTTATCGTTAGATGATATCATGGACGTTTGGGTTGAGAAGCACAAATGCACCGGCTGCGCGCACTGCTTCGACGTGTGCCCGGTGGCGGTGTTCGAGATGAAAGACAGGACAAGTCCAGATGCGAACAACGACCATGCGCCGGAAGCCGACAAGTGGAAGGGCACCACAGACCAGCAGGTGCTTGACAAGTGGAAAACGGTGAACGATGGACACAGACACTTCGAGGATAAATTCGATAACGGCAGCGGCGGTATATCTGTAGGCGTTAACGGAAGCGCCTGCATACTCTGCCAGGCATGCCTTATAGAGTGCGAGGGCGAATGCATAGTGATAACGGACGATGCCGGGACTGTCTATAGGTCGATATATAAGTAGTCAGTTGTTCCGCTCCACCCAGCCAGTAACAACTTTTGCAAGTCCCTTCTCTTTTCCCGTAAAGCTGTGGTCCCCGCCTTTTACTACTGCGGCGCTGAAGCTTTTTGAATTGGTAGCATTCTTTAGTATTTTTATGTGCTCCTTTATCGGTTTAGTCGCCCACTGCTCCTTCTCGCCGAATACCGCAAGTATCGGGCATTTGACTGTCCTAAACTCCTTCATCTCAGAATCGTAATTGAATATCCTTGCCTCAGGGTTGGTGCCTACAGCGTATGAAAGGAATCTTTGCGGCGTGTAATAGGATACCCAACGCGGGGTTATCTCATCCTTTTTCCCGTGTTTTATCATGTTCTTTGCTATCCTGACAGCTTGCGGCAGCTTCTGCTTTAGGTCCCTCCTCAAAACATCATAGTCGCCTGCAGGGCCAAGAAGAATCAGGCCTTTCACCCTCCTGTCCTTGGTCCTGTACAGATAATATACGGACTTCTGGCACCCTGTGCTGTGCCCCATCAGGATTATCTTCCTGTATCCAATCTTGAAGGCTACATTTACGGCTGCGCCGACATCCAAAACGCAATCCGTGAACTTCTCCCTCGCAGTCCCCAGAAATACGGTCTTTCCATTCTTGTCAAATGGGAAAACTGATCCAATGCCGCGGTTGCCAGCAAGGAACACGTCTGTTCCACAACCCTTCAGTTCCCTTATCAGAGCATAATCTCTGGGCGCAGAGAAAAAATCGCTCACCATACCGAAGACTGAGATTACAACTGCTTTATTCCCGTTCCTTTCCCTGAAGAGCAGTCCGTTCATAAGCAATCCATCCTTGGTCCTATAGACCAGGAGGTCTCCAGGAAGCCTCTCCACAGCCGTATTCATTTGCCCACAGCTATAATCTTTCGTCACCATATAAGAGCTTTACGCATAACTTTTACTTCCTTTATCCTGTATTTCGCATAAGAATATAAACTTCCGCGAGGTAATGTACTCTTTGCCTGGTGACCTCCTTGATAGAGCAGCTTCAGCAACCCTTCCAGGACGAGCAGAGCCTCTCCGTGCTGAACGAGCACGTAAGGAAGTGGTTCATAGAAAACTTCAAGGAACTCACGCCTCCGCAAAAGTACGCCTTCAAGCTCATCAGCGAGCGGAAGAACATTCTTATAACAGCGCCGACTGGCAGCGGAAAGACAATGTCGGGCTTCTTGTCCATAATAAGCAGGCTGTTTGACCTGTCAATCAAGGGCAAGCTTGAGGAGCGCATATACTGCATCTACATATCGCCGCTCAGGGCGCTGAACAACGACATATACAAAAACCTCACTGTGCCTCTGGAGCAGGTCTACTCGCAGATCGTCAAGGAGATGGGCACTGACGTGATAAAGGGAAATATGAGGAAGGTGACGATAGCCGTCAGAACCGGCGACACATCGCAGAAGGAGCGCAGGGAGCAGCTCCTCAAGCCGCCGAACATACTGGTGACAACACCCGAAAGCCTCGCCATACTGCTTAACTCGGAAAAGTTCGCACTGAACTTCAAGGGTCTTGAATACGCGATAATAGACGAACTGCATGAGCTCGCAAACAACAAGCGCGGAGTTCACCTTGCGCTGTCCTTGGAGCGCCTTGTTGAGATATCGGGGAGCAATTTCACGCGCATTGGGTTGGGCGCGACGCTGTACCCGCTTGAGGAGGCGGCGATGTATTTGGCTGGCTGCGAGTCAGGAAAGCCGCGGGACTGCCTTATCGTAGATGCATCGTGGAGCAAGAAGCTTGACGTGAAGGTGATGAGCCCTGTCAAGGACCTCATCTACGCGAAGGAGGGCAGCGTCGAGGAGGCGACGTACAACAAGATAAACGAGATAATAAAGGCGAGCAAGAGCACGCTCATATTCACCAATACGAGAAGCGGTACTGAGCGGGTGGTGTACAACCTGAAAAAGCGCTTCGGGTACGGGGAGGACATAGCCGCCCATCACGGCTCCCTGTCCAGGGAATCCAGGCTCGAGGTGGAGGACCTGCTCAAGAAAGGTTCGCTGAAGTGCGCTGTATCGTCAACTAGCCTGGAGCTCGGAATAGATATCGGGGCGATCGAGAATGTCATACAGCTCGGGTCGCCGAAGAGCGTGACGCGCGCGATACAGAGGTTTGGCCGTGCTGGGCACAGCTTCAAGGCGGTCGCCAAGGGTGAGACCATAATACTGAACAGGGACGACCTTGTCGAGTGCACCGTGATGATAGACGCGGCGCTGAAGCACCATCTCGACTCGTTCCTTGTGCCCCAGAATGCGCTTGACGTGCTGGCCCAGCACATAGTGGGTATGTCGCTGAGCGGCAGGTGGGGCGTGGATGAAGCATTCGCTGTGATAAGGAGGGCGTACCCATATCACGAGCTTGAGAAAAGCGACTTCGTCTACCTGCTCAACTATCTTGCGGGCACGTACGTCGGCCTTGAGAGCAGGAGGGTGTATGCGAAGATATGGTACGATGAGAAGGAGAATGCCTTCGGAAAGCGCGGAAGGTTCACAAAGGTGATATACATGCTCAACCAAGGTACAATACCCGACGAGGTGGCGGTCAACGTCTTTGCTGCCGGCAACAAATGGATAGGCAGCATCGAGGAGGAGTTCCTTACCAGGTTGAAGGCCGGTGATGTCTTCACGCTTGGCGGCAGGCTTTACAGGTTCGAATACTCCAGAGGTATGAAGGCGTTCGTAAGCGAGGCGAAGGACAGCGCGCCGACCATACCGCCGTGGTTCTCCGAGCAGCTGCCGCTGAGCTATGAGCTTGCCATAGAAATAGGTAAATTCCGCAGCAGGTTCAGCGAGGTGGTAGGCAACTGCATAAAGAAGACAGGGGCGGGGGCGCTGCTCAGGAAAAGGGCTATGCCTGACAATGTTAAGGGTTTCCTGGACCAGCTGCCTGTGGACGAGAACGCCAAGCATGCAATGTACGGTTACTTCCTAGAGCAGCTGCTATTCGCCAAGGCTGTGCCTAGCGACAAGATGATCCTGGTCGAATACACGCGCGACACCGATTCTGACAAGAGATACCTGATATTCCATTCGCTCTTTGGGAGGCGTGTCAACGACGCGCTGTCGCGCGCTTTTGGGATCTTGCTCGGGGAGATGCTCGACATAGACATCGGCATCATGGTGGGCGACAACGGTTTTGTTCTTTCCACGGAGGAGAACATAGACGTGGACACCGGCACTGTAGACGACCTTTTCTCGGACATCACAACCGCAAACCTGCAGAAGATGCTGAAGAAGAACATCAGGAAAACGGAGATGATGCGCCGCAGGTTCAGGCACGTGGCGGCGAGGAGCTTTATGATACTCAAGAACTACAAGGGCTACAAGATAACAGTAGGAAGGCAGCAGGTCAACTCACAGCTGATACTCAGCGCCGCGGAGAAGATAGACCCGAACTTTCCGATAATAAAGGAGGTCTACAGGGAGATATTCAACGATGTGATGGACCTGCCGAAAGCCGAGGGCATACTGCGGGACATAAAGGCGAAAAACATATCCTACATGTTCGTCGAAACCCCTTCGGCTTCGCCTTTCGCGCACAGCCTGATAACCTTTGGCCATGCGGACGTGGTACTGATGAAGGAGAGATACAGGTACCTTCAGTCGCTGCACAAGCTTGTAATGGAGAGGATAAAGAAACCTGATTGAATGAGGCTTACCAAAGACGTTGAGCTCTTGGACGGCATGCCAGTCATATTCATAAGGAGCATAGACGCCATAGTGATAGCAGACCCGCACCTGGGATATGAGGGGGTCATGGCGAAGAAGGGCGTCCTCATACCGAAAGCCAACCTGAAGCACATCTGCGGCATGATAGGCAAGGCGTTGAAGCTCACCGGCGCCAAAACGGTGATAGTGGATGGCGACATAAAAAACGAATTCTCGAAGGTCGATGAGGAGGAGTTCAATGAACTGCACGACTTCGTAGATTTTGTAAAGCAGAAGGGCGCAGAGCTCGTGCTGATAAAGGGGAACCACGACAACTTCGTGGAGCGCTATAGGGAGCCTTTCAAGCTGAAGATATACAGGCAGGAGGCCGAGATAGGCGGATACGTCTTCTTCCATGGGGAGGAAATGCCTGTAGGCGCGGCCAAAAAGGCCAAGATGATGGTGATGGGCCACGAGCACCCAGCAATCTCGATATTCAACAAGGCCGGCAAGAAGGAAAAGCTGCGCTGCTTCCTTTACGGCGAGTACAAGGGCGTAAAGCTCCTCGTCCTTCCAGCAATTAACTACTTCGCCTCTGGCACGGACATAAATATGGTGCCGCAAGGCGAGCTGCTTGCGCCAGTCCTAAAGAAAGCAGACCTTGAGGGAATGCGGGCGGTGGCGATTGGCTATGGCTCGACGATCGATTTCGGGACCATCGCAGAGCTTCGGCGTGCGGTGGCATGATCAGAGGAGGGCTATGTACAACCACGGCAGCGTATTCAGGATGAGCCCTAGCACTATTATCACTGTGACGGCCCTGACAACGGCGCTGCTCCTTATGTTGGTCTTGTACAGCCTCCACCCGTCGAAACCAGGTATGGGCAGCAGGTTGACTATAGCGACTAGGAAGTTAAGCAGGAATGACAGCGAGAAAAGCGTGTAAAGGAAATACGCCGCCTTTGCATACGCTGTGTTTGAGACCGCCTCCTCCTGTATGGCGGTTATTCCGATGTAGCCCCTCTGCGAGCCGTTCAACGACACGGCAGGTATGCTGTAGTTGAGTGCACCGCATGCGAGCCCGGAAGGCGCGCTGCAGCCCTTTGAGAGGATCGCCACGCGCACCACAGATCCCGGCATGTCGCTCTGGCCCGCCGTTTCCAAATCGGTTATGTTGCTTATCTTTTGGCCGTTCCAGTAGATTATCTGCTCCCCGGCTGCGAGTATGCCGTTTGAGGGGGTGTTGGGTATAACCCCGTTTATGAAAACCCCTTTGTTGTAGTATATCGTCGGCACAATGAAGATAAACATTGAGAACATCAGCAGGAAGAAGACGATAGCGGCTATGAAGTTAGATGATATGCCTGCTGCGGATATGGCGTTCTGTTTCCCCTTGTCAAGCTTCAGCACCGCCCTCTCATCAGGCTCTACGAAAGCCCCTATCGGTATCACCCCGAAGAGCAGGACGCCTATCTGCTTCAGCTTCACCTTAGCGATCCTGGCAAGTACGCCGTGCGACATCTCATGTATCGTAAGTATTATGACTAGGGCGAGGATGCCTGCGATAAGCGGTATGTCTATGCCTGGTATGACTGGCGCTACCCCAGGTACCTGACTAGTGAGCAGCGACGCCTGCGGAGCTCCAGAGTATACGGAAAAGGCATACGATACAGTATTGAAAAGCACGCTGGCTGCGTTATACATCAGGGAGAATATTATGAAGCCGGAGAAGCCGGATACAAGTGTTATCCCATATACGAGATAGCCGTAGCTGGTGAGCCCGGAAAATGACGGTATGCACTCGGCAGACGCGCTGCCGGCTATGCCTTGAAGCTGCGGTATGTTGACGAATTGCAGCGGCAGTGCTGTGCAGGGGACTATGAAATAGAGAAAAAGGAGCAGCGAGACTATGCTGAAAGCGAAGAGCCTCTTGTCTATCCTGCCTTTGAGAAGAGGGTATGCGAGCAGCCCGAAGCCCAGCACTATGCCCCACACTGGCATGCTCTTCCAGAAGGCTAGGTTCTTCTTCGATATCCGGTCTACTGCTTTTATGCCCCTCTTGCCACCGAACATATACAGGCCGTACCCGCCGTTCAACGATTTGAGCCTCTGTATCAGCGTACCGGATATGAGCAGCGTGGCGAGCGCTATTATCGCTTGCGTGGCTATCCCGAGCACGGATGCGTAATAGTCCAGGCCAAGTATGGCGAACGCCAGCACGAATAGCCCTGCCACGGCTGCGTTGGCGTAGTGCGTTTTCGCCTTAATTTTAGATTTTTTACCCTGGTTCATAAATTCGTAGTATAGTTTGGTTAAAGCTATATATGCCTTTAGCCGAAGCATACGTAAATGTTTTTAATCCTGAATGAGCAGATTTATTGTGGTGGAGTGGAGGAATGCGAGCTGTGCGGCCGGCAGATGAAGGATGCGTACATAGTGTCAGTAGAGGGGGCGGATCTCCGCGTCTGCGCAGGGTGCGCTAAGGGGAAGAAGGTGCTCTACAGGGAGGTGGAGGACAGGCCCAGGCCAGGCCAGAAGAAGGCAATAAGGAAGACCGATGACGATTTGGAGCTGGTGGACGGCTATGGCGCGAAAATCCATGCGGCGAGAGACCGAATGCAGCTTCCGCTCAAGGTGCTCGCCGAAATGATAAACGAGAAGGAGGCTCATCTGCTCAGAGTGGAGGAGGAGAAGACGAAGCCGTCTATAGAGCTTACCAAGAAAATAGAGAAGGCGCTCAACATAAGGATAACGCAGCCAAAGGATGATGGGCCGAAAGTGAACACCGGGAAAAAACAGGGTGGGGCAACGCTAGGCGACTTTTTTAGCACCTGAGCAGCCTGGGAGACCGGCGCGCCGGCATTTCCGCAGGCATAAACAGAAAGGTATTTTATCCTGAAAACATTACAGTTATTGGTGCTTATGTC
>DAHXLV010000043.1 GCA_027365815.1 Microcaldota archaeon | reverse complement strand
CAGTCTGAAGAGGCTTATCAACGGAAATAATGGGGAGTCCGAGATTTGAACTCGGGTGTCCAGCTCCCAAAGCTGGAAGTCTACCAGGTTAGCGTAACTCCCCTTGATATTATATCTGAAGCAACTACTTTAAGGATAGGTAATAAATACCTTGTTAGGTATATTTACCTGTCGGCTTATTTTGCTGCGTAATTGTGGGGTAACGATGAACACTCTCGACCTGCCGTGGCAGGAGAAGTACAGGCCTAAAAGCCTATCGGAGGTGATAGGCCAGAAGATGATAGTTGAGAAGCTATCCTCCTTCGTGAAGAAGGGCAACTTCCCAAGCATGATATTCGCCGGTACCGCAGGCATCGGAAAGACCTCTTGCGCACTCGCCATGGCGCACGACCTCTATGGCGATGACATATCGAGCGCCTTCAAGGAACTAAACGCATCTGACTCGAGAGGCATAGATGTCATACGAGGCGAAGTGAAGGAGTTTGCTAAGACAATGTCACTAGCAAAGGTTCCAACGAAAATAATATTCCTTGATGAGGCTGACGCACTGACCTCAGACGCGCAGCATGCGCTCAGGCGAACCATGGAGAAGTACTCTTCTGAGACAAAGTTCATACTCAGCGCCAACTATGCGAGCAAGATAATAGAGCCGATACAAAGCAGGTGCGTTGTATTCAGGTTCAAGCAGCATAGCGAACCTGAGATGAAGGAGTATATAGAAAGGATAGCTGAGGGCGAGAAGCTCCAGATTGATGAGAAGGCCATCAACGCCCTGATATACGTTGGCGAAGGAGACCTGAGGAAGGTAACAAACATATTGCAGAGCGCTGCGATGCAGGGCAGCAAGATAACAGAGACGCATGTTTACGAGATTGCTGCCAGGGCGAGGCCGAAGGAGATATCCTCTATGCTCAGGTACGCGGTTACAGGCGACTTCGAGAACTCGCGGAAGGAGCTGGACAACCTGATGCTTGGCCATGGCATGAGCGCCGAGGACATACTGTCGCAGTGCTACAAGGAGGTGCAGGGGCTCAATGTGGATGAAAGGGCGAAGCTCAAGATGGTCGTCGAGATAGGCGAGTGCAACTTCAGGATAGTAGAGGGCGCAAACGAACGCATACAGCTGGAGGCGATGCTTGCAGGTATGGCGCTGATCGTGAAGGAAAGCAGATAGGCTGGAATCACTCCAGCTTTATCTCCATTGGCCCTGCATAGTCAATGTCTGGCGCCTTTATGTAGAACGTTACGAGGTAGCTGCTCGGCTCGTTTATAGTGAAAGGTATCGGGCGGTCGCAGCTGACGAACTCGAAAGGCTTCTCCAGCGCCACCTTGTCCACCCTCTCTCCGTAGCTCATCGCCTTGTACAGCTGTATCGAGTTCTTGAATATCCCTCCCTTTGGCATGTTCAGTATTACACCGGAGTTCTCTATCTCGACGCTCTTCATCGGCGTCGTCACTATAACCTTGTTTATTTGGATCTTTATCATGCTCGCTTCTTCGGAATTCAGCGTTATCGCCACCGGACCGCTGTATGTATAATCTGGCGCCTGAAGCGTCATCTTAAGCTCGACGCGCTGGCTGCTCATCACATCAACCGGCAGTTTCGGCTCCATGGATACAAGCTTGAATGGGGTCGCCACGTCTACACCCGTTATCCTCACGGGCGCCTTCTCCTGCGCCCTGAAGCGCTCTTTAAGGGCATCGAAAGGCAGCGCATCCTGCTGCGATTTGTTCTGGAAAGGTATGGTTATTGTAAAGGGATTCTCGCTGACTTCAAAGCCATCCATCGCATGCATGGACCCTCTCCATTTTATGTTGACTGCGGTTATCGTGACTTTACCGCCGTTTTTCTTCTTGAAAAAACCCCCTATGCTGAAGTTCATGAGCATCGTTTGAAACGTAGTACTCTTAGATTGTGCAACGGTATATAAAAGTTTAATGCAAGCTCCTTTTGATGATATGATAAAAGAGGGATCGAAGGCCAAGGATTTCAAGCTGAAGGGAGTGGACGGAAAGACCCATAGCCTAAAGGAGTTCAAAAGCAGGTACGTTGTGCTTTATTTCTACCCCAAGGACCTCACCCCAGGGTGCACCATACAGGCAAAGAAATACTCTGGCAGCATCCAGAAACTGAAGAAACTGGGTGCCACAGTAATAGGAGTCAGCAAGGATGACGTCGACCTCCATAAGAAGTTCAGGCAGGCGTGCGGATTGAAGCTTCTCCTCCTATCGGACCCGACCAGCAAGACGATAAAGGCGTATGGCGCATATGGCGACAGGGGCATATTCGGGATGGGCACCCTGAGAAATACCTATCTGATAAGGAACGGCAAGGTGGAAAAGGTGTTCAGGAAGGTCGACCCGACGAGGGACACTAACATCGTGATGGACTACATAAGGAAAAATCAGATGTAGCCCAGTTCCTTGAGCTTCCTCTTTATCATCTCGGTCTCGTAGTTGGAGGTGTCAGAGCTCTTTCTATCGCTGAGCACCATCCTGAGCAGGAATGCAACGTAGCTCGAAACTGACGGGAAACCGGTGTTCTCTATATGCTTCTCGGTCTTCTTGAAGAGCGTAGTCGGTATTGATACTGATGTAAACGAGATCCTGCTCTCGCGCTTCACTCGCATAGTATAGGTATTGAACCGCAATCCTTTTATATCTAATTATACATAGTTTAAAGCGTAAGATTATGTATAATTAGTGGTGGCATGGCGAGAGCAAACAGGATGGATCCGATGGCGGAGGAGCTCTTGAAGAACCCCGACGAGAAGCACTGGGAGGCCTTCAGGACTTACCTGCTTAAGAGCAAGGCGAAATACTACAAGGTCTTCTACCCGAAGAAGCTGAAGGCGACGCGGGATCTTCTCTCGGCGTACGTGATGATATATGACGCCAAATACGTACCCATGTTCAGGATACCGGTTTTCATGAAGATGAAGAGTGGCTTACGCGGGGCAACCATATACTTCAAGGAGCTGCTTAACACCAACAAGGACTACAAGGAGTGGATATCATGATACAGCAAAACCTGAAGACGCTTGAGGAAAGGAGCATTTACATAATCAGAGAGGCGAACATGAAGTTCAAGAACGTGGCCGCGCTCTGGTCAATGGGCAAGGACTCGACCACGATGCTGGCGCTCGCAAGGAAGGCGTTCCTCGGCAAGGTGCCATTCCCAGTCATACATATCGATAACAGGATAGACTTCCCTGAGACATACTCGTTCAGAGAGCACCTGGCCAAGAAGTGGAAGCTCAACCTTATCGTGGCGTACAGCGAGGTGAAGCCAGACGCCATAGGATCTGCATGCTGCGGCAAGAACAAGCCGGAGACGCTGAAGAAGGTGATGAAGGAGCACGGCTTCGACGCGCTTATCGTATCGATACGGAGGGACGAGCACGGCATAAGGAGCAAGGAGAGGTACATGAGCCCAAGGAACCAGAAGTTCAAGTGGGACTACAAGAACCAGCCCGCCGAACTCTGGGATGATTACGCGAGCAAGCTTGAGGAGGGTAGCCACATTAGAGTGCATCCATTATTGGACTGGAATGAAATCGACGTATGGAGCTATGTAAAGCAGGAAAAGATACCAGTAAACCCATTGTATTTTTCCAGAAATGGTTTCAGATACAGGAGTTTGGGATGTACGCACTGCACCGTTCCAGTAAAATCCGATGCCAAGAGCATCAATGATATTGTGAAGGAGTTGCAGACGACAAAGATAGAGGAGAGATCTGGCAGAAGCATGGATAAAGAAAATGAAAGGGTAATGGAAAAATTAAGAGCATTGGGGTATATGTGATGAAAGTCCATAGTATAACATTGCTTGGCCATAAAGACCATGGAAAATCTACCCTAATCGGCAATCTGCTTATGCTGACAAATTCTGTGACACAAACAAGAATAAAGGAGGCGGAAACATACAGCAAAAAACTTCACAAAAACTTTGAACCGGCGTTCATACTAGACAGTTTTTTTGCAGAAAGAGCAGGAGGCCTCACTATTGACATAACCAGAGCGGAGATATCGTACAAGGGTACTGCTTTCTCATTCATTGACGTTCCCGGCCACGAGGAATTGATAAAGAACATGATAAGCGGGGCTTCGTATGCATCCATCGCGCTTCTTCTTGTGTCGGCGCAGAAGGACGAAGGGATACGCGACCAGACGAAGCGCCACCTCTTCATAGCGAAGATGATGGGCATCGATAGGCTGGTCATAGCAGTAAACAAGATGGATACAGTAGGATACGCGAAGGGCTCTTTTGAATCGATAAAAAAAGAGCTTACCAGTTTCATCACCAAGATCGGTTTTGAGGCCGACAACGTTTCGTTTGTGCCAGTGTCGGCGTACGCTGGGGACAACCTCGTTAAAAAAAGCACTAGCATGCGATGGTACAAGGGGAGGCCTTTGCTTGAGCTGCTGTACAAGTACTCGGGTTATGATAGCGCCAAGGATGACGGGGCGCTAAGGATAGTTCTCCAAGGGATCCTCAACGGGAGAAAGGATCTTGTGGCCGGCAGGATAGTCAGGGGCCACATAAAGGTCGGGGAAAAGGGCACATGCATAATACCCCTGGACATCAACGTTTCCGTAAAGGGGATACTGGCAGGGGGGAAACGGGTAAGAAGCGCGAGAGTCGGCGACGGCGTGGCGCTGGAGCTCGACAGGGAAGTGACAAAGGACCCAAGGGGAGCGATACTCTGCGGCGAGTCTTATTGCCCCATTGCAAGAAGGAGCATAAATGCGAGGATATTTGTGACAAGAAGGCTGGGAGGTAAGCTCAGCGTGCGCTTCAACGGGATTGAGGTAGCGTGCACCTCCATTAAGATAGGTTCGCAGATAGACACCACAACAGGAGAGCAGATGGAAGGCAAGAAAGCCCAGGTGCTTAATGCCATAGATGCCGAGCTGGTGCTAGATAGGAAGATACCTGCAGAGAGCTTCATGGAGACTAGGGAGCTAGGCAGGTTCACGCTCTACTCGGGCAAGGAGTTCGCAGGCATAGGGATAATCAGGTAGTCCCGCATCATCAGCAAAACGCGAAGGCTGCGTAATCAACTACGCTTTCTATGTCTCCGGTCTCATCTCCGGAATCTGAGCTGTGAAGCAGCAACCCTTTTCCAACGCCGCCCTCTTTCTGTGCGTACAGGAGCGCAGTTGCTATCGGCCCGTAGCCGCACGCGGTCTCGTTCTGCTCCTCCTTTCTCGTGTAGAACCCCGTCAGGTCCATGCTCTCGAGCATGTCAAACAGCGGTTTGTCCTTCCTCTGCGCAACGGCCCTCGGCTCATAATGGTTGAAATCCGAGCTTGCGAGCACAACCGCCTTCCTGCCGGTCTCCTTCACGGCATTCGCTATTGCACTGGATAAAAGCTGCGCGGCCTCAACCCTTTGGTCCATCATGCAGACCATGCAGCATTTTGCATCAGGGAAGAGCTGCTTGATGAAAGGCAGCTGCACCTCAACCGAATGCTCGCTCCTGTGGGCGGATTCGTCCTTGGCAATCCCTTTTGTTTTCGCGATAATGTCAGACAGCTCCCTGTCGTTCTGCGCAATTCCGATTGGGGTCTTCCAGTCCTGCATCGATAGGGAGACGGGCTTCCCGTCGCCGGTGTGGTTTGGGCCTACCACTATGAACGTCTCTACCAGCTCTATATCCTTCTTGCCTAACATCGCTGAGAAGGCATACGCTGCCGTCCTTCCGGAGTACGCATAACCAGCGTGGGGGGCCACATATGCGAGCGCGTCCTCTACATCATGCGGTATCCTCGCCTCCTTCACATATCCGTCTATTATGTTGGCAAGCTCGTCCTTGCCGGAAGGGTAGAACGCACCAGACACTGCAGGCTCTCTCATCATATCAGCGTAGTTAAAGCATTCCAGATTCTTTGAAGCCCTCTATGAACCAGTCAAGGTTTTTGTATTCGGATAACTGGCGCTTAGTAACCCATTTCAGCTCCGTATGGTCCATGTCATTTATCCTTAATCCCTTTGCACCGGTTTTAATAATGAATGGCACGACCACCCACCTGCCATACCTATCCGTCTTGACAAACGGAGGGCCGGATCTGACTATCTTGCCAGAAATATTGAGCTCCTCTTTCAGCTCCTCCAGCATTATTTCCTCTACGGTAATCTTTTCTTTATCGATGAATCCCGATATGAATTCCCATTCTCCAGGGGCAAATGTTTTGTTGAGGCTTCGCTTTGCTATGAGGAACCTGTCTTTGTTTATTATCAAAGCGGAGCAGATCGCATAGGTTTTCATGCAAACATCGGGCTTTTCCATCCAAAACTTTATATTGATTGAAAGGTTATTAAGACCGATAACTTGAGGCTTGTTCTTTATATTGACATGGACTGCTTCTTCGCAGCGTGCGAAGAGGTAAGGCATCCAGAATTCAAAGGCAAACCGCTCATAGTCGGAACAAACAGCGAAAAGGACAGGCTGCGGGGTGTTGTCCAGGCAGCGAATTACGAAGCGAGGAAATTTGGTATACACAGCGCAATGCCGACAAGGGACGCGTTCAAGCTCTGCAAGGAGCTGCAGTACAGCCCGCCGGACGACCTGTATTATGAGGAGACGTCGAAGAGGATAATGGAGCTGCTGTCAGGCTACGCGAAAAGGATAGAGGTAGACAGCATAGACGAGGCAGCCCTTGAGGTGGAGGTTGAAGGGTATGCAGAAGCCCTGGAGGAGGGCAGGAGGATAAAGGAGCAGATAAAGAAGGATCTTGGTTTGCCTTGCACGATCGGGATAAGCACAGGCAAGGTTATTGCAAAGATGGTTTGCGACAGCGCGAAGCCAGACGGCATAAAAGCTGTTGAAGCAAATGACGTGAAGGATTTCCTGAAGGATAAGGACGTCGAAAGGATACCTGGCGTTGGCAAGAAGACGGCGGAAAAGCTCGCCGCGCTGAAGGTGAAGGATATAGGCGGGCTTGCCAAAACCGACCCGATGGTGCTGATAGATGCGCTGGGCTCGTTCGGCAGGGAGTTATTCCTGATAGCGAACGGCACCGATGAGAGCATAGTGGAGGAGAACGTCAGCGTCATCTCCATAAGCAGGGAGAGGACCCTTGAGAGGAATGCGCAGAGCATAGGTGAAATAGAGGGCATGGTCAACAAGCTTGCGGATGAGGTCATAGCTGAGGTAAAGAAACAGAAGCTGATGTTCAAGAGCGTGGGCGTGAAAGCGCGCTACGTGGATTTCACAGACAGGATAAAGAGCAGGAGCCTAAACAGCTACACCGATTCCAGGGATTCTTTGCTAGCCGTAGCCAACCAGCTTTTCAAGGGCCTGTTCGGTGACAAGCCGGTGAGGAAGATAGGCATACGGGTGTCCTCGCTGATAAGCGTGAAGGGGCAGAGGAGCCTTCTCTGAGCGCTACTGCATCTTTTGCAGGTACTCCCTGACGTGCAGGGCGGCCTTTATGCCGCTGGACGAGGCTGTCCCGGCCTGCCTGTAGTACCGGTCCACGTTGTCCCCGGCTACGTAGACTCCTTCGACGTCTGTGAGCACCTCGTCGTGCGTCACCGCATAGCCGAGCTCGTCGAGCTTGAGCTTCCCCTGGAGGAACTTGTTGTTTGGGCTGTGCCCCACAGCAACGAAAACGCCGTCTATCGGCATTTCTGAGATTTTGCCGGACTGGTCCTTGATCCTGATGCCGCTGACACGGTCGCTCCCGATTATCTCGACTACCTCTGAGTTCCAGATGACCTTTATCTTGGGGTTAGCCATTACCTTGTCCTGCATTATCTTGCTTGCCTTGAACTTGTCGCGCCTGTGCACTATCGTGACGCTGGTGCAGAATCTAGTCAGGAAAAGGGAATCCTCCATGGCCGTGTCTCCGCCGCCCACCACTATGACGTTCTTGTTCTTGAAGAAAGGCCCGTCGCAGGTCCCGCACGTGCTTACCCCGTGGCCGAAGAACTTCTGCTCGGAGGGTATGCCGAGCGTTTTGGCGTTTGCGCCCGTCGCCACTATTATCGTATTGGTTTCATACTCCTTGTCGGCAGTTTTCACCTTGAGCGGCTTTGATGACAGTTCGATATCGGTTACATCCTCGTTTACAAATCGTGTGCCGAACTTCTCAGCCTGTTTCCTCATCAGCGCTATCAATTCCGGGCCGTCGATCCCGTCTGGGAAGCCAGGCATGTTCTCCACCTTTGTTGTGAGCATTAGCTGCCCGCCGGAGATGCTGCCGCCTATGAGCAACGGGCTGAAGCCCTCCCTTGCGGTGTATATAGCCGCGCTCAAGCCTGCGGGCCCTGATCCTATTATTATTACGTTTTCCACCATGCTGATACAACCATTATTGCATTTTCACAAATAAATATCTTATTACAGCAGGAATGGGATCAGGTATTTGGTGTGTTTCCTGTATTCTGCGTAATCGCGCCCAAGCTCTTTTGTCAGGAAGCGCTCCTCGACGCGTATCCGGTACCACAATGAGATGCCGATGGCAGCCATTATTACGATGACGCCTTCCCACGAGGCGCTCGTCAGGCTGATTCCGAATATTATTATAAGAAGACCGGTATATGAGGGATGCCTTACAAGCCTGTAGGGCCCTGATGTCACGACGTGGTGATCCTTGAGCAGCCTGACCCTTACGTTGAAGAAGCGGCCGAGTGTGGCTATCGCCCACTGGCGCACCGCTATGCCGGCAAACACCAGGAGTATGCCGAGGTACCATGACCATACCGGCAGGTTGACAAGGCCGTGCGACCTGAGCGCGAAGACTAGGAATATTGCTATCGAAAGGCTCATGAATATGAGCGGCGTGGAGCCGCGTTTAGGAGCTCCTGCCTGAACTGATCCCCTGGCCCTCCATGCAGGTATTATTCGGCTGCCTATGATCTCGCTGAAGAGCCACGCAAGGATGGCGATTATGAATAGGGCAGGTATGGAGTAGATAAACTGGACCGGCAATTTAAAACCACTTAGATGATATTGAGATATCTTTTTAAGCGCTACCATTGATATCCTTTTATGAAAATCGGAAAGACTGTAGCAATCGCAGTGGTAGCGGCGATAGTTGTGACATTGATCACTGGCGTGGTCAACGTCACGCCAAGCGGACTTGTCGGTGCGGTGTGGTACGGATTCCCGCTGAACTGGATAAACCGATTGGTCACCTATCCGGTGGCTTGGGCCGTGCAGGGAGTTGGCTTGGTCGTCGACCTGGTTGTCTGGTTCATCGTGGCACTGATAGTGCTGATGCTCATAGGCATGGTCAGGAAGAACAAGTAGCTGCGTTGCTTTGGTTGCATAGTGCGCTATTTTACACTAGCAGCGCCGGCTCTGCATCGCCAGGGGCAGGATGCCATCCCAAAGTCAATTTGCTCCGACCGGGATTTGAACCCGAGTTTCAGCCTTGAGAGGGCTGTGTCCTTGACCGAGCTAGACGATCGGAGCCAGATTGATATTGTTGCTGCAATATTAAAGCTATTTCCTTACCATCCTGAGCGCGGTCCTGAAGCTGATGTTGCCGTTGGACAGCTTGTCGCTTATGAACTCGGCAAGTCCCATATCCTCAGACTCCGATATTGCGACGACCTCGTTCACGAACAGCTCCTTGATCATCTCGTCGCTTTCGGGGTTCGCCCCTCCGGCCAGCATGCGCGATATCATCGACTCCATCTGCGACATAGAGAGGGAAAGCCTGGATAGCGCGGAGTCCTTGGCGCCCTTTAGTCCGAGCCCCTGCTGCATCGCCTCGAGCTTCATGGCGGCCGCAGCCCTGTTGTACAGGAACCTGGCCGGCATTGAATAGAGCCCTTTTATTATCGTAGAGTATGCGAGGCTCCTGCGCTCCCTCCTCGACGCCATTATTGCCGGTATGAGCAGCAGGTTGCGCTCCGGGCTTACGCTCCTGCCAGCAGGGCTGTTGGAGTGGCGCGCTATGTAGGAGCTCCTGTTGCTGCCCTTCATTGAGTAGAAGAGGTTCACGTAGGAGCGCGATGCCGAAGTCAGTATTGCAAGCATCTCAGACGGGCTTATATCGTCGTCGTACCCGGACGCCAGAAAATGCAGCTTCGAGAAGTGCTTTGATATGCCGTTTATCCTCCTGCGCGAGCTGCCGCTCTTCGCGTCGCTCTTGACAGACTGGTCCGCTATCGCGTGGGATATTGCGTAAAGCATCCCCTTTATCGGAAGGAGGTTTGCCCTCCTGCGGATCTGCACAGGATCCGCCTTGAAAGCATTATGCCTAGATACGCTGATTTTGGTCCTCTGCAATGCACCACTTGGTCGCGAAGAAAGAGTAATACATCCTAAGATGCGCTTTTAAGCGTTGCTATCTGTTTGCCTTCCTGCCCAGCATAGCCTCGCTTATCGAGTACTTCTGTATTATCTTGGCCTTGATGGAGGCGCTGTCGGCGGTGCCGCTGTCCCTGGTTATGTGCTCCGCCTGGTTGAGCTTGTTCGCATAGCTCCTGTACGCCTTCACCGCAGCGGCGTAGGCGTCCCTCTCGTGCGGGTTCTTTATGCCTACGCGCCTGGCCAGGTCCCTCTTCTCCATGGTCGATATGTCCTTCGACGGTATGAACAGCCTGGAGCTGAACGCGGCGTTTATCTTCCTGACAGCCTCGCCCGGCACCTTCCTGTCTGTTGCTATTATGGAAGGGGTGCCTGTCTCCATTATCCTGTCAAGCACCCAAGGCATTCCGGCCGATACCGCGTGCGCGCTCATTATCAGGCTGCCGTCAAGGGACAGGCATGCTATCGCAGACGTTTTCCCTGGGTCGACCCCGACTATTATGTGTTTCAATGCAGCACATCAGCTTACGTTCAGCTGGCTCTGAGTATAGTTAATCGCGCTCTCCACAGTCTGCGGTATGGACGAGTACTTGCAGTCCACTATGAACTGCGGAGTGAACTGTATATTGTAGAACTTGGCGAGCTGGGCCTGGTACGACAGCACCGTGGTGCTGTTCGCAATGCAGCTCTTGAGCACGCCAGGGTTCAGCCCAGAACCTACGGCAGTCTGGTAAAGCGTCTGGTTGCTTATCGGCCTGCCGTCGTATATCTTGCTGACGTTGTCGGCGTACCCGAACACGTCGTTCTGCTGGGCTGAGCAGTAAAGGTACTCGCCAAGCAGCTGTGTCTGCTGTATGCCATAGCCGGCGTACCATTTGGACGAATAGTTGGTGAACACGAAATAGTAGCTCAGGTTGAGCTCTTTCTGGTATGCCTGCGTGAGGTTGTAGGCCTTGGCCAGCCCTGCAAACACTCCGGGAGCGTACGGGTCGACCACAAGATACACAGGGAAGGGCGCTTTCGTCTGGCAGAAAGTCTTGCCGTATATCTGCACCGTGCCGAACGACACGACGCTGTTGTTCGTCCTCCTTGGCGGGCTTATCGTCTCTATCAGCGGCCTGACCAGCGTCAGGTTCTTCCCTGAAAGCAGAAGCGTTATGTGGAAGACGCTATTGTTGGCCAGCGGATCCACGTATGGAATGTCTACCATCCACATGTTGCTGCTTGGCACAAAAGATACGTTTGCCTTGTTGGTCTGCGAGTAATACGGGAGCAGCGATAGCGATGTGTTTATGTAGACGTAGCTCGCGAGTATCCTTTCGGCAGCGCCAAGGGCTTGCGTCGAGTTGTACTGCGGCGCGGCGCAGGTGCCGTTGACCAGCCCATACTGGCAGCCCTGCAGCAGCGTCGCCGGCTTGAAGTACGCCAGGGTGAACGCGAGCGCGACCAGGATTACGACAAGCGCTATTAAGGATATGTGAAGGTAATCCAACCCGCCGTGCTTCAGCGCCGGCTTTACTATGAAGACAGGTTCGCGCTTCCTGCTGCTTTTCTGTTCGGTCATCACATCACAGATAGAGATGTTTGCAACGAAAACGTAATAAAGGTTTTGAAACGTTGCGGGTTTTTGCCATACGGGCTCGGCGGGATTTGAACCCGCGGCCTATGTCTATCTCCAAGACGATAGGAGGACATCGCTCTATCCAAGCTGAGCTACGAGCCCCTGCTTTAGTATTCGCACAAAAGGGTTATATATCTCCGCTGCGTTATTAGTGTGACGTGTTTTTTGCCGCAGAATGCGGGCGCTGCACAGATCCTTTTTATATTTCCGGGTATTTGATTTAATTGGCGGTTTTTTCTGCGGTCAACAGTAAATGAGAGGTGAGCGCCGCATCTCAGGTATGCGTCACATCTTCTCTATGGCCTCTATCCCCAGTATGCCGAGCATCTCCTTCATCACGTTGCGGAATGCGGCGACCAGCGAAAGCCTTGCGGCCTTCTCCCTCTCGTCTCCCTTCAGGACGGGCACGGACTCGTAGAACTTGCTGAACGAGACGGCCAGCTCAGACAGGTAATCGGTAATCACGTTTGGCCTGTCCTCCCTGCATGCCTTCTCTATCATCTCCTTGTGCAGCGCCATCAGCTTAACCAGGGAGAATGTGCTCTGCTCCTCGAACGCTCCTGGGCTGGTTATGCCGGGCTCTGTTCCGGATTTCTCCAGTATCCTCGACGCCCTAGCGTATGTGTATTGGCAGTACGGCCCGGAGCCACCGTTGAAGTTCAGGGCGCGCTCCCACGAGAAGGTTATGTTCTTCTCTGGCGATATCTTCAGGAACTCGAACTTTATCGCGGCCACGGCGACCTTCTCCGCTATTACCTCGCGCTCCTCAGCGCTAATGCTGTCGTTAGGCTTTACCGCGGAGCGCGCCCTCTCCTTCGCCTCCCTCAGCAGGTCGTCTGCGGTGTAGCCAACCCACGTGCCCTTCCTGCCAGACAGCTTGGCGCCCTCGAGAGTGACGATGCCGTAGCCGATGTGCTTGAGAGCCTCCGCCTTCTGCCGCTCGCCGAGCGCTGATATTACTACCTTAACAAGCAGCTGCTCGAACTTCTGCTCGGAGTCTGTCACAGTTATAGCGCCGTCGGCAGAGCCGAACCCTATTTCTGCGCCCTCCTGCGATGTGGTGTATAGCGGCTCGCCGTTAGGCTGCCTCTCCATGAACTTGCTGAACTTGAAGCTGTTCTCTATGATGCCAAGCTTCCACATGTGGAAGGCGATGTCCTTTGCGATGTAGTTTGCGGATCCATCGCTCCTTATCAGCACCTTCGCCTCCTCCTTTAGCCCGGTAAGTTCCTTCGGGAGGTCCTTAAGGTCGGCTAGCTCTATCACCACGCAACCCTTGTACTTGCCTTCGGTCGGCTTTTTTGTTATTCCCTTCCTGGCCAGCATCTCCAGCATCTTCTCGAGCAGCTTCTCCTTCACTATGTCGCTCTCCCATATCACCACGTCCTGGTAGATGCCGTATGAGAATGCGGTCTGCCTCTCGGCGCTGAGGTATCCCTCGGCCATCTCCCTTGCAAGCTTTGACTCGTATGTGCCGTCCTGCTCCGCAAGCGAAAGGACCTTCTTCACCTCCGCGATCAGCCCAGGGTCCTTCTCAAGGAGCCTATTGGTAGCGACGTACACCTCGCCGATGGAGTAGTCCAGGCGGCGCTCCGCACCCTGCTTGACCGAGAGCTTGTCTATGTTCATGGTTCCCCACATGGCCTCCGCGGCCTGCAGCCCAAGATTGTCCATATAGTTCTGGCGCTCGACGATGTAGCCGCACCTCTCGTAGAGGTTGGCCACCACGTCGCCGATCAGCGCATTCCTGAGGTGGCCCACGTGCCACGGGTGCACGGGGTTTACGCTCACATACTCTACGATGAGCCTCTTCCCATTGCCCTGGAGCGAATCTGGGCTTCCGCTCTTTATGTAGCTTATAGTGTCTTTCGAGAACCTCTCCCTGTCAAGGTAGAAATTTATGAATCCGTTGTCAGAGGAGACCTTGCTCACGTATTCGATGCTGCCTATGCGCGCGGCCATGTTCGACGATATCTCGGACGGGGGCTTCTTTATCGCGTTAGATATCCTGAAGGCGATAGAGCAGGAGATGTCGCCCTGCGCCTTGGACGGCACAATCGTGTTGGCCGGATCGGCGTCCAGGTAGCCGAGGCCGTCGGCTGCTTTCCGCAGCTCGGCTTCCATCGACCTTTTCAAGACCTCGTATGGGGATTCCATCTTATCAGGCTCAGGGCTTTAACGAATCGAACTGCTTTAAAACATCCGGTATACTGTTGATTACGTCCTGCGCTGTTATGTGGAGGCCCTTTTTCTGGTAGAGCATGTCCCCGATTTTCGAATGGGCGTATACGGCGGCGACCGCGCTCTCGAACTGGTTCTTGTGGACAGACGCATATGCCGATATCATGCCTGCGAGCACGTCCCCTGTGCCCATTGTGCCCAGCACAGGCGTCTCCGCCCGGTTTAGCTTGAGCAGGTCCCCGTTCGTTATTATGGTTTCGTGGCCCTTGAGCACGAGCGTGAACTCGTGGCGCTTGACGAAACTTATCGCCTTCTTTATGCGTTCTACTGGAGTCGCGCCGCTGATGTTTATTCCTGAGAGGTTGCGGAATTCGCCTTCGTGCGGAGTGAGTATGACGTTCTTGCCGAGGAGGGCGATGTGCTTTGCCATCACCCTTGTCGCATCGGCGTCGATTATTATGGTGTTCCCCCTGGCTTTCTCAGACTTTATCACCCTTGTCACTATCGAGTCAGTAGACTCGCTTTTCTCCATGCCGGGGCCCATTACTAGGACGTCGTGCTTGATCGCGGATATGGCTGCGACTGTGCCATCCGCGTCGTCCCAGTCCAGAGGCTTTACGATCAGCTCCATTGACAGCTTTTTAACAGAGTCCGCAACCTCCTTCGGGACAGCTATCGTCGAGTATCCTGCACCAGATAGCAGGGATGCCATCGCGCTGTTCGCGGCGAATGCGGCTAGCATCGGGGCGCCGTGGAAATCCTTGCTCCCGCCTACGACCAGTATCCTTCCGTGGGTGTACTTGTTGGAGAGCATCGGCCTGGGCTCTGTAGCCAGTAGGACGTCGCCGGGGCCGGCGAACAGCTCGGCGTTGAGCGGTATGCCTACGTCAACGACAGTGACCCCTCCGACGAACTTGCTCCTGTCTATTCCCTGCTTCATCTTGTGCGCGGTGAAGGTATGGTTCGCCTTGACGTACACCCTGTTCGGCATGCCTGTGTCCCCATCTATGCCGGAGGGTATGTCAAGAGAGATTATGTTCTTGCTGCACCGGTTTATCGCCGTGATTGCGCTGATGAGCAGGGATGAGAGCCTGCCTCGCATCCCGCAGCCTATTATCGCGTCGATCGTAACGTCGCTGCCGTTCAGCTCCTTCACCAACGTGATTGTGTTGGTCTCCGTGATGCCGCATATTTCCATTATGTCGTTGACAAGGCGGTAGTTCAGTTTAGTGTTGCTGTTTGTTATAGTGCCGGGGTCGCCTATGAAGAATACAGACACGTCCATGTTCGTCATGAGATGCCTTGCGGTCGCAAGCCCTGCTGCACCCTTGTCTCCGCGGCCGCAGACAACCGCAATCCTGTCGCCCTTGTGGCCGCGCTTTATCTCCTCGGCGAGGGCGAAACCTGCATTCTCGACAAACACGTCACGACTGATTCCAAGCGCCGCGGAATTAGCTTTCAAAGCGTATGTATCGCGCACAGAAAGGGTCTTTTTTGTGTACGTTACAAACTCTTTTAAGCTTTGCATGGTCTAATATCCCTGTATAAGCATAAATTCTTATCTTCCGGGGGTATCGTGCCGAAAGTATACAAATCAAACAACAAGCTCATCATCTACCTTCCTTTTGACCTCGTCAGCGGAATGTCGCTAAAGGAGGGCGACGAACTAGACTTCTTCAAGAAGGGGGATTACTACATAGTTGCGAAGAAGAGCGCCGTAGCCGACATGATAACAGGCAAGCAGACTGTGCAGCAGGTGCAGAAGCCGGCCTTCAGGCAGGGCCAGCCTAGCGTAGGCGAAATCGCGATACTGAGGAAGCTAGATACGCTCAGGTACAGCGAACGGACGAAGGAGAAAGTCGAAGGCATGCTCAGCGCAGAGGAGAAGAAGACGCTAGCCGAGATGCTTAAGCGCGGATATGCGCAGCTCTTCAGGAAGGCAGGCGAGAGCACCTTCAAGTACAGCATACCTAAGAGCATCTATGACAATTACCTGATGCGCAAGAAGCCTTCTGAGCCGCCTGTGCAGAAAAAAGCAGATGCGAGACCGCAGCCGGCAAGACCGCAGGCGGTGCAGCAGCCGAAGAGGTGGGAGCAGGGGCTTGACACAGCGAATTTCTACCTGCAGAGGCTCGAAACGGACGGCTACCTGGTCATAAACTCGGACACGGAGGCGGCGGCGGCTTCTGCTTCGCTCGAGGACAGCATAAGGAGGGGCAGCGTGGTTGGGATCAGGGCATTCAACAAGAAGTTCTACGTTGCGACAAAGGCGTTCATAGCGAAGTCGCTGCCGAAGATAGGCAAGATGATAGGCTCAAAGGGTGTCAGCGTGGCAGATATATCCAAAGAGACCGGGATGGATCAAGACGGCGTAAGGGCTGTGCTCTACATAATGGCTGACAACGGGGACGTCACCGAGGTAAGGAAGGACGTCTTCAAGGAGGCGTAATAGCCCAGGCAAACGGGGTGCCGCTCCTGCCTTGGTCAGCCGAATAGGAAGTGGTTGGCAACAAGCACTATGACCGCGAACGCGACTACCACTACCAGTATTATCTTTGGGTTTACCTTCGGCCCTTTCGTAGGGGCGTCGTAGAAGCTCATGACGCCTGCCGACTGCTGCGGTGACTGGAGCAATGCCATTATACCAATCTTAATGCGCAGTGCATTATTAAAAGCTTTAAGTTGCTGCTTATACGGTGTAAGCATGGAGGAGAAAGGCAGGGTCTACCAAGTCGAGAGGGACCAGCCGAAGCCTTCGGCGGAAGAGCCTTCGGAGGGCATAAGCATCACAGGCCCGCTCGGCTTCTGGATGGCGATGCTGCTCATAGGGCTGCTATTGAAATTCGTGCTCGCCCCCGTGGTGCATTCTGCAGGTGTGACATCCAAAGACTTCACAACCTTTGGGAACCTGCTGCTTTACCTGCCTGGCGCCATAATACTGCCGCTGATAGCAGGAGCGTGGATAGGCGCCAAGGTCGGCAACATCCACAGAAGGTCGCCCTCGATAGGCAAGATCGGACTGATAAACGCGGTCTATGCCGCAGTGATCTACTCGATAGCGATATTCGTAATCTACCTTTCCATATACTACATCAGCGCGAACGCGCTGCCTGTAGCATTCACTTTTGGCGGATTCGCGCTCTACCTTTTGGTGATACCAAACGCTATACTGCTGGCTGTCGCGCCCTCGATAGCGATGCTTTCATCAGCAAGGCACCAGAAGAAGTAGCTACTTCTGCTTTGCCGAGCTCACTATCTTTATTATGTCATTGTCGTTGAGCACGTGCTCCTTTGCGATGCGCATCTTCTTCCGTGCATCTATCGCGTAGAGCATCCCTTTCGCAAGCTCCGTGTGTATTGCTGCCGCGAGATCCTGCGCGGTTGAGCCTCTTTTCAGCAGTATTGCATCCGGCAGTACGTTCCCAACGCTGTCGGTGTACCTGTTCTCGTCCTCTACGGGGTAGACCACTATGTTGTCCAGCATATCGAGGTATATCCTGTTGATTATCTGCTGCACCCCCGTGCCGTTTTCGCCCACGAACCTGATCATGTAGCCCAGCGCATCGGCCTGCTCCTTCGGTATCCCGCTCTTGAGAATCTTCACAGACCTCCTGTCTGGATCGTATGATATTATGCCGCTCCGCACAGCCTTCCTCAGCGCTAGCTCCACTGCAGCTGAGCAGGCTATGACATTGCCTTGCCCGAATGCCCACCTTAGCCTCTCGACATTAGGCGCCGAGCCCGGCACATCTGACTTGTTGGCCGCGACCAGGAATGGCTTTGATTCGGCGAGCAGATCCTGCGCGAATTTTTTAGCGCCGCTCCCAGCCCAATCGTTGCCGGAGCTCGCCAGGCCGCAGCGCGCCATCGAAGTTGACACCTGCGTGCCAGACACCTTCAAACCGGCAAGCACGGAAGAGAGCGCAGAGGCAGTATCCTTGGCCCTTGAAAGCTCCTTGGAGTGGCGCGCGATTATTCCGGCAAGCCACTCAGCCATCTCCCCCGTTACCGTGCTGACATCCTTGGAAGGGTCGCAGCCGTCGCACTGGTTCCCGTTGGCGTCCGTGCGGCCGCTGGCGTCTGCAACTATTATTAGCGCGTCGGCGGCGGCTATGTCGTTGAGGAACTGGTTGCCCATGCCCTTCCCTTCATGCGCGCCCTCCACAAGCCCGGCCACGTCTATTATCTTCACAGGTATCATGCGTGTGCCGTCGGTGCACATCGAGTTCTTCGGGTTGCACTTGACGTGCAGCTCCGAGTCGGGGCACCTTTTCGTAACGTATGCGACGCCCACGTTCGGCTTTATCGTAGTGAATGGGTAGTCGGCGATCTGCACATCTATGGAGGTAAGCGCTGAGAAGAGAGTGCTCTTCCCCTTGTTCGGTGCACCGACTATGCCGACCAGCATTAGATTACCTGAAAAGCCTCACCTTGACTATGCGCTTCCCCTTGACTTCGCGGAGCGCGTAGTAGATGATGATTAGAGAGATTATCATGATGACGCCTATCACAAGAGCGGTCTTGGGCATGCCTATCATAAATAGGAGTATTGAGATTATGCTGAACACAGGCAGGTAAGGATAGAGGGGCACCTTGAATGCGGGCTTGGAGCCACGGTGCCTGAAGTGCATGAGCGCGAAGCCGGTCATCAGGAACGCAAGCAGCAGGCCGAAGTTGCTTATTGAGGCGATGGTGAAGAGGTTGCCAGAATAGAGCATCACCATAGATATCATAGCGGTTATCACGACGCTTTTCGTTGATACCGCCCTCTTGACGCTGTAGCCTCTCAGTATTTTTGGGATCAGCCCGTCCTTGCCTACCTGGTGGAGCTGGTTTGATGCCGCTATTATCATTGCCAGGGATGCGGACGCCGTCGCGACCAGCGCGCCGATGTCCACAATCAGAGAGATCCATGGAGGCGCGCCTGAGTGGCTCAGCGCCATCGCGAGCGGATCCCCGCTTATCGTGTACTTCGACGCAGGCGCCAGCAGCATCAGCACGGCAACTATGGTTATGTACAGGGCCATGCTTATAAGCACAGCCATTATGGTGGACTTGGCCGCGGACCTGCCGCCGCCCCTTATGCTGGGGGTGAGCGTGACTATCGACTGGAAGCCGGTATATGCGAAGAATATCACTATGCTCGCGGCAAAGAAGGCGCTTGCAGTGCCCTGCGCTGCCGACACCGAAAAGTTGCCAGGGTTGAAGTTCATCGCGTGGAAAGCATATGCAAGCGCGAAGCCTATGAAGACGAGCAGCGCGACTATCTTTACCACTACAAGCCCGAAGTCTGCGCGTGCGGCCTTCTTGACGCCGGTAACGGTGAGCGCCGAGAGGGCGATTATAAGCGCTATCGCAAACACATGGATGCTGTCAGCGAACGGGGCGCCTAGCAGGCTGGTCAGGTAGGAGCCGAACCCTAGCGCTATCACCGATATCGCGGTGGCGAAGCTGAAGTAGAGCATTATCCCTGTTATGAACCCGAGCTCGCTTCCGAACGCCTGGTAGACATACGAATAGCTCGCCCCGCTGAGCTTTGGAAAGAGGGTGCTCAGCTCGCCGAGCTCGAACGCTATTATGAGCGCGACTACGCCGACAAATATGAAGGCTAGCAGCGCATTTGCGCCTGCCTGCGCTATCGCTGTGCCGCTCAGCACGAATATGCCTGCGCCGATTATGGCACCAAGCCCTACCGCCGTGGCCACCATTGCGCTTATCTGCTTGTTGTTCGGCATTCTCTCTGGTAAAAAGGCGCAATAAAGTTTAATATACCACCATTCAATACTAGAAGGTGCAGGGGTCGCGGAGCCTGGTCAAACGCGCTGGATTCAGAGTCCAGTCCCTTAGGGGTTCGTGAGTTCAAATCTCACCCCCTGCAAATTACGATAATTGTCGGTTATAGGAAAGCAATAAATACCATCGCAAAGCATGCTCTGCGTGACGCAGCTCAAAAGGCGCGGCGTGGAGATTCCGCTGCGGGTGGAAAGCTGGCGGCCGGACGACGAACGCCTCAGGTCAGACCTGCGTTTCCTACGGGACTCCCTGGTTGAATCACAGAACAAAACCTTCGAAACTGTGCCGGATGGAACCTACACTATTTCCGGTTTCTACAGCTGCCCGTCCAGCGTGCCAAAGTTCCATATGCTTCACTTCTTTCTCAGGGCAAGCTCAGGAAAGGACCTGCATTATGAGACATTTATCCACGAGCACATGCTCCCGTGGGTCAAGGAACTGGACACCTCAGTAAATAACCCAGTGACCTTTAGCAACGGAGTTATGCTTGGAAAAAACGAGGAAACCAAAGAAACAGGAAGCGGGAGGCTGTGGATCCCCGTTGGGTTCCCGCTGAGCGGCCTTAGGCAAGACTTATTTGCCGCTGTTGGAGTTAACGAGAAGATGTTCCTAGAGCCGAAAAAAAGATATGCAATACTTAAGATTGAGATAGGCGCATATGCGGACAGGGCGACCGCCCCGACCCACAAATTCATCAGGCTCCACCTGATGGAGCCTAGAAGCGAACGCCTTCACAATGGTGCATTCCACACTTTAACAGCATACTTCGGCAACGAGTACATGCCAGAGTTGTGGAGGGCGGCGAAGGCATTTAGTTCGTTAAACGAAAAAATAGTAGAGCCAAAGGGCGCGGTGCCGACAATAATAAGGACGTCCAGGGTGAATGATATCATCAAGGCGCTGACTCCTGAAGAGCCCGTGATGAGGGTTGGGGTCAATTATGTACTTGACAATGTGCAGGCCAACGGCGACAGGGGGATTTGGCTGAATTATCATGAGCTCAGGTACCATGGCGTTTTCATGAAGCTGCAGGAAGTCGCTGGGGGCGCAACCGCAGCGCATGGCGGGCGCAGCGTGATAACAGCGCCAGGCAATCAAACCTATGCCGATCTTATGGCGACTGCGCAGCAGCTGCAGAAAACAGTGGCCATAAACGCATATGCCTCGGTCAGCGGGAGGATGGAGGACTCATCAGGTAGGAGCGCGAATGAGCTGCTCGGATATTTCGCTGGCTTCGCGGAGGTGCGCTGGGGCGGCGGACCGGTAAAGGTCTTCACGGTTGACGATGATGTGTACGCTGGATCCCTGAACTATATGAGGGTTCCGCCGAAAGATATCGACACCGTGCCAAAATTTTCATGCACGCGGGTCGATATAAGAAAAATGCCGAGCTGGCAGCTGGATTCTGATGCGATGGTCGACGCCTTTTTAGGCTCGGTGAAGTGATTAGGATATCTTGAAGCTTCCGGGCGGCAGCTGCTGCATTATGGAGTCTATGTCATGGAACTGCAGTGCGCTAGCTATCTTCTTCGCGGCGTCTGACTTCTTCATGTTCCCTTGCTTGGCCAGCACGTATACCGAAGGCTGCGCGCCACTCTCCTTCAGCTTGTAGAAAGCCTTTTCTGGCATAACGCTTAGGCGTCCGCCTGCTACCGAGAGCACCAACGACAGCTGAATCCCCCTATGCCACTCCCTTTCGCCGGTAAGCAGGAAGCTGCCCGAGGATATGGATCCCTTGCTGGTCGACTTGCTCACCTGGCTCCTGCGCATAGCATAGACATCCACAACTGGCTGGCCTTCCTTCCACGCGCTGGAATAGCACGCGGCGAACTGCGCCGCCTCCTCCCTTGATTCCATGCCTGCATCTGCGCCGTTCTTCAGTATGACAACCGATGCGCCGAATATGTTGGCGTGGAAGAACAGGTCCTTGTCGTCGAAATGCCTGGAGTTGAGCATCTCGTTCTGCTGCGCGTCCCTGCCGCCTATCACGAGCATGCGCTCGCTGGTGAAGAACCAGTGGAACTTCTCGTACCACTCCTTAGCGATTGCCTTGATTGCGGGCGGCTTTGCAGTCTTCACCACCGCGGAGGCGGCCTTCAGCCTCCTCTCCAGCTGCTTGATTGCCTGCTCTGCGCCTAGCCGTTTCTGGGCCAGCTTCTTTGACCTGCTGTAGAAGTAATCTGCGTTTTCCTGCGCGGATTTGGTGAAGTCGATTGTTATCTTCATGATCATACGAAGGATAGGTTGCCGTAGACGAGCAGCGACACTATGATCGCGATTACGAAGCCGAGCAGCCCTATTATCACTATGCCGAAGATTATTATCTTGGCGGTGCGCCTGAAGCGGTCGTTGCCGGGCTTGTAGCTGACATATAGTATGTGCCTGGCATTGGTTATGAAGCTTTTTAGGTTTCCGATCATTCCCATAGAACCATTTTTAGACCTTTAATCCCTTGATGTTCTGAATCCTTTGTAGTTTGCTCTTGATGCTTTTATAGCTTTCTGGTGCTGCGATGAAAAGATATGACGCGATAGTCGTCCATTACGGGGAGCTGTGGCTGAAGGGCAGGAACAGGGGCGCGTTCATAGGAAGACTGAAGGGCAACCTCAAAGATGCGCTGGAGGGATGCGGCGCAACCATGGTGGACGGCAGGGACAGGATTCTCTTGAAGTTCAAGAGCCAGAGGGGGCTCGACACCGCGCTTTACAGGCTCGGATTCATACCAGGCATATCGTGGTTCGCGCCGGCGATAATATCGAATAACACGCTGCCGGCGATAATATCGGCAGCAGGAAGGCTCTACGGCAAAGGGGACGTTGTAAGGATAGAGGCGAAAAGATCGTACAAGGGCACAAGCTTCAACTCCTACGAGATAGTAAGCGAGTTCATAAAGAGGTCGAAGAGCCTGAAGTTCAAAATCGATAGGAGTGCGGAAAAGGAGCTCATGGTCAGCGTGACCAGTAGCGGGAGCGTGGTGTCCGCAGGCAAGATGCCTGGCATCGGGGGCCTGCCGGTGGGCTCTTCTGGGCGGGCTGTCGTGCTGCTATCCGGCGGCATAGATTCCCCGGTTGCGGCGGTTTACGCGATGAAGCGTGGGCTCGATGTGATTTACCTGCACATGCACGCGTTCAACAACAGCAAGGACGCTGCCGCATCGAAAATGCCAGAGATACTGAAGGTGCTTTCCAGGTACGGAGGAAAAGCGAAGGTCTACTATGCACCTGCTTACCTTTTCCAGGCGGCCACGCTCAAGATACCGAGGAAATACGAGCTTGTGCTGTTCAGAAGGTTCCTTTACAGGCTTGCCGAGGAGATTGCGGGGACGGAGCGCGCAAGCGCCATCGTGACCGGAGAGAGCCTGGGCCAGGTCGCCTCACAGACGATAGGCAATATGACGGCATCGCAGCACGGCATAAAACCGATAATCATAAGGCCGCTGATAGGTTTCGACAAGCTCGAGATAATAGGCATGGCTAAAAGGATAGGCACATACGACATATCGATCAGGGAGTACAAGGATGTCTGCTCGATAGGGGTGAAAAACCCGTCGACGAACATGAACGAGAGGCTCGTGGGCAGGCTCTACGAGAACTGCAAGCTGGACGCTGTGCTGGGGAGGACATTGAAGAAGACCAGGGCGTATGTTCTACCGTAGGAACGCGTCGTTTGCGCTTCGAAAAAGATAGCCGCTTCCGATGGCCCTATCATTTGCTGTGCAGGTAACCTATAACGCCAGCGTAGGCTTCATTTGGATCTCTTTTGATTCCGTATCTCTTGGCGAAATAACCGGTTATGTTCCTTACGTCCCTTTTTAGGAACTCTGCCGCGCTGGGGTGCCTGATGGAGACCGCCTGGCCGAAGTCTATCATGTAAGGCCTCCCTTCGTGTATCAGTATGTTGTATTCGCTGATGTCCGCATGCACCAGGTTCGCCACGTAGAGCTTCCCCATGTCGCCGAGTATCGCGTCCAGGACCCTCTGCGGCTCCTCCAGTTCCACATCGTTGAGCTGCGGTGCTATGCTCTCGGCGTCGCCGAGGAACTGCATGGCGAGTATGTTGCCGTTGAACATGTATGGGGTCGGGGCGTGCACGCCCGCCTCCTTTGCCACCATCAGGTTGCCGAACTCCTTCTTGCACCAGGTCTTGATTATGCTCTCTCGTCCCCTGCCGACCTGGCGGTCGAACCGCGGGTCGCCCTTTATGTATTTCATCATCTTTATGAACGCCGATGCCTCTATCCTGAAGAACTTCACCGCCACGAACTTCTCCCCTGAAACGGTCTCTGATTCCCCTGCATCAGCCAAGTATATGTCGGCCTCCTTGCCGCGCGCTATGGGCGTGCCCAGCTTTGTTATTATGCGCTTGTTGAAGAACTTGCCAAGGTATACCATCGTCCTGGTGTCGAAGATGCCCTGATCTGTCTTCCTGCGTTCCTTGAACTGGCGCTCCTCCCTTTCCTGCCTGTGCCTCTTTGACCTCATTCTTGCCATGCCTATCTATTGGCATTCCTGGTTAAAATTGCTTTGCTGGGCACTGCATCACCCTTTTAATGTTTTCTTTCTCATATATACAGGGTGAAACAATGGCTGAAAAGCGCAACGTCATAGTTATAGATCCTGAATTGTCCTACAAGAGGCATCTCCACTACCAGGAGAAGCATTCCGGCTGGCAGATTTTCAGGGGGATATACTGGGGGATATACCTTTTCATAATAGGGATACTGCTGGCCACCCTGGTTCCGGCCACACTCGGCTACACAGCGTTCCTGGGCTGGGTCCTGATACTGCTTGCGTTCTTCGTTATAATATACGGGTTCACGTCATCGCTGCACCTAAAGCTGATGAAGAAATACGCATAACCTTTCCTGTCTCAAATGCGCGTTGCGCACTTATTAACTGGTCTAAATGGCACTGCCGAATATATACGAATGGAAGCACTACAAGCTGCTCATCATAATACCGATAGCGATGCTTCTTGTCAGCTTATACTTCATACCTAGGATACAGCTGGACCAATCGCTCAGGGGAGGGGTGCAGGTGCAGCTGCAGACCAATTCCATAGTGAACATCAGGTCGCTAACCTCAGCGATAGACGCCGCGGTCCCTGGCTCGCAAGCCAGCATCTCGCAGTCTTTCGGCGGCATATCCATAACCATATCTGCCAATGCAAGCCTGGCTGCGGCATC
>DAHXLV010000020.1 GCA_027365815.1 Microcaldota archaeon | reverse complement strand
ATATTAGCACCTGCAACAACAATATAATATAACGCCATTAAGATATTTATGGGTTCCTTTATGTGGTAACCGCCGTCTCATGACGTAGCTTGTCCGGCAATTTCATGATCTGCACTATGCGGCATTGGAGGCGCATGCCGTCCTCTAAGGCCGCGATATCGTTGTCCCCCACCCTAAACAGTGGCAGCGCCAAGGCCACCCTCGCAACAGTCACCTCCATCTGGTTTACATCCACAACAAGCGAGCCGAACTTCGCCGCAAAGCCGCCGCCCGGCTTTATCTCCAGATCCAGCATCTCAGGCGCAGGCGCCGGGTGGAGGTCAATCAGCGAGAGGCACTCATCGATGCTCCCTGCCGGCACAGGCATCCCGTCAAACTTCTCCAAATGGGGCGGAGGGTACATGCTTCTCGGCACTTTCGGCTTGAGCACGAATTTTTTGCCTTCTGAAGCAACGCATACGTCAAAGAAGGCATATGTCTCTGGGTTGATCAGCTCCACAGTATACGCCATAAGAACGTCTGAGCCCCTGCCGCTGGCATAGCTGAAGCTCCTAGAGCCTATTATCACCTGCTCCCCACCGCGTAGCAATCTCACCGTTGTGCTATCCAACGTGATGAACCCGCGCCAGGTGCCGTTTGTCCCCTCGGTGAATTCAAGGCTGCGCGTATTCGATGTACTCATGGAAAAGGCTGGTGCGATGAGATATTTATAATCTTCTAACCTTGAAACGGGTCCCTCAGCCTGTACACCGACCCCCGCCATTCTATGCTCTTCATGCCGGCTCCCACAATGAGGTTAGCCAGGAAGATGAAATTCATGATAAAAGCTATCGGAATCAGGCTCAGGTATAGCCGCCCCGCACGCCTGTACGTCTTTGCTATGCCTATGGCAAACGGCAGCAGCAGTATCAGGTACCACAGCGAGTATAACGACAGCGCTGCGCCGAAGACCAGGAGCAACGCCTGTGCCGAGTAGAACAGCAGCCCGTAATAGAGCACCCTCCTGTTGCCCAATATGGAGAGTGCTGTCTGCCTGTTAGACCACTCCAAGAAGCGTGCCATGTTGTCATCCGTATTGACCGAGATCATATGCTTGTCGACGAAGGCTATGGCAAGCCCTTTCTTTCTGGCGAAATGCGACACAGCCATGTCATCTGATACCGCTTTCCTGAAAACCTTGAAATCGGATGCGCCTATCAGGTCCTTCCTGAACGCCATAGAGCCTCCCCAGACGAACCTCGTGACCGTGGATTCCATCATTCCGTTTCCGACGAAGCCCCATGCCATCTTGACCTTCGACCAGAATCCCCCTATCGGGTTGAAGTATGGGTAGGCTGTCGCCACCCCGATCCTCCTGTCTGCGAGCGGAGAGACGAGCGAGCTTATATGCCCTTTCTTGCAGTAGACGTCAGAGTCCACATTCACATATATGTCGAAGTTACTGAATCTCCGGATTGCTGTTATTATCGCAGCGACCTTGCCGCTGCCCTCAGCATGGCCTTTCTCTGATATTATGTAATCGATTCCTGCACGCTTGATTGGCCCGACCGCCTTGTCTGATTCGCTGTCAACGACGGCTATGATCTTGTAGTTCCGATAGTTCTGCTCTTTCAGCGACAACAGGTTCTCTTCAAGGGTCGCATCCCTGCCCTTGCATGGGACGATCACAAGCACCCTTGCCAGGTTCTTGCCTTCCTCGTAACCATCATTGCCTGCGGAAACCACGCCTGCAAGGTTCAGCAGCATAAGCCCGAGCCATACGAGCGACAGGAAGCCGACAAGCAGCGTGAGAGGCAGCACCAAGATAGCACCTAGCCGTTGATCTCAAGGAACCTTATGTTCGATTCTACCCTCTCGATGGCCTTTTTAGCTCCAAGCACCATGTCATCCCTAAGGTTCTGTTTTTTGTCGAAGAATAGAGACATTTTCTCCTTAGACGCAGCATCCTTCGCGAAGCCGAACAGCTCGGCGCACCTGCTAAGCACGTGGGAGCTGGGTGAAAAAACGGCCATCAGCTTCCTCCAGTTGGCCATCGCCCACTCCCTGTAAATGTCGCCTGTCAATGGGTTTGAGCCTGCGCCAACGATGATCCTCAACGAATCCTGCAGTCTCACCTGCTTGGACATGGCGATTCCAAGTGCCTTTTTGACCAAGTCCCTGTCGCCCAGCATGCCAACGCTCTGCAGCGCCCTGACCTTGTCCTGCGGCGATACGTCATTTTTGTACAGGTCCATGAACCTATCGAGCAGCTTCGCGCTGGGCCTGTTGAAAGCAACCGTCATGTACACCGCGCTTTTTATGTTGCTGTCTATCTCTTCATTCCTGCTGGTGAATGCGTCAAAGATCTCTGAAGCTTTGGCTACCGTGTCCGGATCCCTCAGCATCCCCAAGGCGGATATCGACATGCTCCTCACTAAGGTGTCGGTCGAATCCTCGCCGTCAATTGTCTTCCAGCCAAGCCTGTCCAGCGCCCTTCTATGGAACTCCCTGTCTACGGTCTCGGCAGGGCTGCTCCATTCCCTCCCTTTCGATATTGTTGAGATCCAGTTCAAGTGCTCTGATACGCTCATCGACATGGGATACCCGGGCTCCATAGCATACTTTCTGACAAACTCCAGATATTCAAAAACATTAGCCCTGCCTGCCCTCACCATAGCGAACAGGTCATTCTCTACACCCCATCCGTCGAGCGCGGAGAGCCTCCCGTCCTTGACCATCTCGCCAAGCCTTGCGAGCGATGCTTCGTCGTACCACACCCTATAAAATCCGGATTGGCCGCTGTTCAGCTTTATCCATCCGTCCTTCACAGGTATCCTTGCGCTATTCTGCGAGAAAAGGTAGGTTCCTCTCCTGTCTCCCGTAGTATAGCCCACAGGTATTATCCACGGCCTATCCCGCATGTTGCCTGATATCGTGAAGCGCTCTTGTTCCAGCTCGGCGTGGTCGCCCTCAACCTTAACATTCACTACAGGATAACCTGGCCTGCCCAGCCAGTCCTTCATCATCCTGTTTATGGGCATTCGTTTGCCCTCCTTACCCGCCTGCTTCTGTATGGCGTCCCACAGGTCTGCCTTGGTCGCGTTAGAGTACGCGTGCTTTTTCAGGTAGCTGTGCAGCCCCCTCCTGAAGGTCTCCTCGCCAACGTATTCCCTTAGCATGAACAGCATGCTGCCTCCCTTTTCGTAGCCTATCTCATCGAAAAGTTTCTCGATTTCGCCCACGGTCTTCACATCCATGCTTATCGGGTGCGTGTTCTTCATCCCGTCAGCGCCCATCGCTGTGTTTATCGTGTCGTACCTGTATTTGAGCATGGTCTTCCATTCGGGGAACTGCCTGTCGACCGCAAGCGAGGACATGAGCGTGGCAAAACTCTCGTTGAGCCACATGTCATCCCACCAGGCCATCGTGACCAGATCGCCAAACCACTGGTGGGCAAACTCGTGCGCTATCACATTGGCAATGCTCTGTTTGGTCGCGAGGGCAGCTTTCTTGCCTTCGCAGAGCAGCATGCTCTCCCTGAATGTCACAGCACCCCAGTTCTCCATAGCCCCTGCAGCGAAATCTGGTATGGCCAGCACATCCATCTTCGGCAGCTGGTATTTTATCCCGAAGTAGGACTGCAAGTCAGCCAGGAACCTTTTTGAATAGTCGAGCGCCAGCCCCGTCATATTGCGCTTGCCTGGCACCGTCACCACCCCTACCTTGAGTTTGCCGATGCGCCCTTCGACGCGCTCCATTTCGCCAACTCCCATGTATAGCAGGTACGTGGACATCCTCGGGGTTGTGGCGAATGCCACCCTCTTCTTGCCTTTGCCGGCATCCGTAGTGCTCCTTATTGGCATGTTTGACACCGCAGAGAGCTTCTTGTCTATCACCAGTGCTACATCGAACGTTGCCTTGTACTCAGGCTCATCTATGCACGGCAGCGCCGCCCTCGCATTGGGTGCCTCGAACTGCGTAGTAAGCATGTAAGCATCAGTTTTCCCGTACCTGTACCTGCTCCTGTAGAAACCGTAAAGCTTGTCGTTGTGGACTCCCTGATAAAGCAAATCTATGGCTATCTTGCCGTGCACAGGGTTGCGCAGCGTTATCGTCATCGTCTCGT
>DAHXLV010000048.1 GCA_027365815.1 Microcaldota archaeon | reverse complement strand
GGTGCGGGTCATATATGCCGCAAGGTATGTCGCAGTGGGCCTCAACTTCCTTGAAATGTAGTACCTTATCTAGTTTCTCGATTATTCCGTGCATCCCACCACGGTATTATTTTGGCAAAGCATTTATAAAAGTATTGATGATAGGTATTGATGGAAATAACAATCCTCGGTTCAGGATCTGCCATAATGTGCGAAAAACGCAGGAGCGCATCACACCTGGTGAAAACCAATTCCGGTAAATCATTGCTCTTGGATGCAGGATCTGGCGTGCCCGTCAACATACTCAAAACAGGCCAGGATGTGCAGAAGTTAGACCATATATTGATCACACACGCCCACGGAGATCACCTTGGGAATCTCATACCACTAATGCAGAGCATGCTTGTCGATGGCTATGATGTTAGTGGCGAAGGATGGCAAGAGCGTAGGAGGACAAAGCCCCTTTACCTGCACGGCTACAAAGGGTTTACCGACCATTATGAAACCCTAAGGAAAATAATGTTCCCCGAGCGGGCCGAACCGTACGAGATAAGGATAGCTGAATACCCGGACAACGAGAGGACCTTTGACGATGTGGTGATAAAGGGCACGGAGGTAATCCACGTTCCGCAGTACTGGAGCGCCTCCGCATTCAGGGTGGAAGCCGATGGGAAAAGCATAGTCTACACTGGGGATTGCGGTTATGACGAAAGATTTGTAAAGCTGGCACGGAATGCGGATGTCGGTCTTTTTGAGATGTCGGTACCAACATGGATGTACAAAGCCGGACCCAGGCCCAACCACCTTTCTGCGTTCGAATGCGGGTTGGTCGCAGCCAAGTCTGGGGTCAAAAAACTAGTGCTGGTGCACATGTTCGATAACGATAGCGAGGAGGCGACAACCGAAGCCGTAAGGCAGAACTTCAAGGGTGAACTGATTATATCTGAGGATCTGCAAAGGATAGAGGTCTGATAACCCTACTTCACCTGTTTCTTAAATAGCTCGGTTGTACTGCAGGTCATTGCTGATGTGGGTGCTGAACCCACCTACCTGGCCGTTCGGCAGTTTCACTCTCTTTGTTTCTATGTAGAAATTCTTGCATTTGAAGTTTATCATTGTACTCTCTTGTATGGTGGGCCTGTGGAGAGTCGAACTCCAGTCTCAAGCGTGTAAGGCTAGCGTCTTGACCGTTGGACGACAGGCCCGCCAGGATAAACTAATCCCAAATGGGTCTAGTAACCTTTACCGCATAGGCTAATATCCTTTTTGGCGCTGCTTATCCTCAAGCACCGCTTCATCTATCACGTATCTACCTGCGCTGCCCATGCGCTCCTTGTGCGCGCTCTTTATGACAACTTTCTTCTTGAAGAGTGGCGCGTCGAGGACGAAGCTCTCCGCCTCGCCGCCCTCGAATAGCAAGTTGACCCTGTACCTCTCATGGAGCTTTATCAGCATACGTATCATTTCTTCGTCGAGCCTCTGCCCCAGCATGCTGTCATCGAACCCCTCAGCCGATACCTGCGTTATTATGACCTCGAAGTTTTTCGCCAGCTCCCCAAGCTCCTTCACAGGGTCGACGCCCCAGAGCGGCGCATGGTGGACCACGCCGAGCCTCCTGCATATCTCATCGATCCTATTCTTCTGGTAGGTGCTCGCCACTGCACCGGTCACAATCTCTGTTACGCGATTCAGCTTCAGCGCTGCCTCGAGGTCGCCCAGCTCCTCCTCTTTCTCGCCCGGCGTATCGAAAAGCACATGCCTTATGCCCATTGCTTCGGCCTGCAGCGCTGTTAACCTTATGTTCGGCTTGTGGAACATGTAGCTGAAATCGTTCTGCGGCACTATGGATATGAGCAGTTCGACATCCTTCCCTTCCTTGTGCATCCTGTGCACCGCAAGAGTCGAATCCTTCCCGCCGCTGTATAATGCAGCTATCATGTGATACCATCATCTGCCTTTATCATTGTGCAAATCGCTCGACGGGCACACATCCTTCAGTACGCAATCTTGGCAGTGCTTCCTTCGCGAAGTGCAGACATCCCTGCCGAGGGCTATGAGCAGATGGCTCACGTTGCCCCAGTCGTTTTCCGGCACTGTCCTCATCAGGCGCTCCTCTATCTTCTTCGCATCCTTCGTCCTGTAGAGGAAGAGCCTGCGAGTAACGGTTATGCAATGCGTGTCTATCGCTATGCCCTCGCTCCTGCCGAACGCATTGGCCATCACCACGTTCGCGGTTTTCCTCCCGACTCCAGGGAGCCGTACCAGTTCGTCCACCGTGTCGGGGACCCTGCCGCCGAACTCGCTTTGTATCATCCTTGCTGCCATGACTATGTTCCTCGACTTGTTCCTGTAGATGTTGATGCTTCTTGTATAGGGATACAGCTGCGCCGGCCTCAGCCCAGCCATACTGCGTGGGTTTGGATACCTTTTGAACAGCTTTGGCGTGACCTTGTCTACCTGTGCGTCTGTTGTCTGCGCGGAAAGGATCGTCGCGACCAGGAGCTCCCACGGGTTTGAATGGCTGAGGGAGGTCCTCATCTCCTCTGGATACCTCTTCTTCAGCCTGCGAAGCACCAAC
>DAHXLV010000044.1 GCA_027365815.1 Microcaldota archaeon | reverse complement strand
GAGTGTCTCCCGGCGAAGAGGGTTGAAGAAAAACTAGGATTGCTTAAGGAGTTCCGCCGGGCCAATCATGCTGATCACCCCGCTTAACTTCTTGATTAACTTATTATCTGCAGGAACCAATATTGCGCTTTTTTTTCTCGCAAAGAGCATGTAGGAAGCGTCGTAGACAGAAATATTCAGCTTTCCAGCTAATACATTATGTATTATGAAAGGCAATATGTTTATACCTCCCGTTGTGGTGGAAGACAGTCTCCCTTTTGCAAGTAGACGGGCATTGCAGTGGCTAATGCAGCTTTTAAAAGCATAGGCCAGCCGGCTTTACAGCTTCTTGACGTTGGACGCATTCGGGCCGCGCGGGCTTTCCACGACATCGTACTCGACGCTGTCGCCGACCGCAAGCGTTGCTCCTCCCTGTATTGCTGTCACAGGGCAATATACGTCCTTTCCGTCCTCGCCGGTGATGAAACCGAATCCTCGCGCGGCGTTGAACATCTTCACTTTTCCTTTCATTGCATTACCGTATTATTATCAGCATGGTGGATACTTAAGCTTTGCTGATGACTCATCCCACCATGTCTATACTGTCATCGGCGGCTGTTTTTGGCATCTCATACCTGGCGAGCGGGTCGGTTCTTTTCTCTTTTATTATATAATCAAACCCGCGTTTGAGCTCCAAACGGGTCAGCGCTTCGTGCCTGTCGGCGTTGTTCCTCAGTATCCTGCCGACGCGCCTGGCCTCGGTTAGCACCAGTGCCTGGTAATAGGCTTCGCTGGCTATGGCCATCGTGCCTAGAAGCACTGCCGTGATGTTGGAGTCAGATGCAGCTGCCGCCGCAACTACCGCGCCCTGGACAGCCCTGAACGCAGCGCTCGCCGGGCCGACTATGCCTAGGCTGCCGAGCATGAAATCGGAGAAGCTTTCCCTGTGCAGCTTAGCCGGGTCGGCATCGTCAATCGCCTTTGCAACTCTTTCCTTGGCCCTCATTATCTTTGCAATCCCTTCTGCCGTGCTTGCCCCTCTAAGCGCCTCATTCAGGTGCCTGTCCGTTTCCCTGAAGTATCGCGACGCCTTCCAGAGGTGGTATTTTTCAAGGTGCAGCATACCTGCCTTGTAGCACCAGCGCGCCTCCTCTTCTGGAGCCACGGGCTGGCGCCTTCGTGCGTGCTTCAACCTCGACTCTAGCTTTGCGCTCTTTTCCACCATGTGCACCGACGCTAATGGACAGGTCCAGATATTTATACCTTTACGGCGACCTGAGCGGCGCCCGCTGATACCCTTTTAAACCTTGCATGCAAAGATGGTTCATGGCGGCGAAAACGCTCATCGCAGTTGCGGTGCTCGTCGCGGTTATGGCTCCGCTGGCATCTTCGCAGAGCGTGGTGTGCGCTCCGGCACAAATCGCAAACTACACCGGCGCTAAGCTTGTCGGGATAACAGGAAGCATAGGATGGATCTACAGCTACTACAACTTCTCGGGCTTCAGCACAGCGCAGGTGATACATCCAGATGCAATCAACTACACCAGCGGCGCCAAGCCAGGCAGCGCATACCTGGTGTATTCTGACTACAGGTTCAACGGGCCTGGTGGGCTGAGCTCTAACCCGGTCATAGTGATGATTTTGGCGAACAACACACAACAGGGATGCAGCTCTATGAAGCTCTTCGCTTACAGCGGCATTGTCATGCCTTACAAGCAGTCTGCGCTGCTGAGCGCCCAGCAAGCGTCTAACGCGGCGCATAAGGCCGGCTATAACGTAACGTTCGGGCAGCCGCTCACGCTGGTCCCCGAGTCGAACAGCACAGGGATACAGGTGCTAGTGCCTGGCTACAGCTTCCAGGGTTCAAATTACACGATATACTCGAATGCAGAGAACGGCACGATAAGCGGCACGCCAAATGCGCAAGTCGGCGCATCCCAAGGCGCGCCAGGCGGCCTTTCCAGCATAGGCTCTTCGCTATCTGGCGTATACAACCTCTTTGTCGGCATCTGGGACTGGATAAGCCAGCTGCTCGGGGGCCTTACAGCAGCGAAGTAGGCTTCACTTGCTGAAAATATCCCCAATTGCCCCTCTCAGCAGCCCGTCGTTGCGCGTGAACGCCCCCTCCTTCAGCTCGAGCGCCAGCCCCGCCACCAGTTGCTTCGCGCGCTCCTGCTCGCTCACATCGCGGAAGACTATCGTCCCTTCAACTAGCTTGTCCATGAGATTCGTGAAGTGGTTTAGGCATTCCCTGATCACCACAGACTTGCCTGGAAGGTTGTCGTGGAGTATTTTGCCGACCTCGTGCATGTCCGGCGCCGGAGATACAAGCGTCACCAGGCCAGCCACGTCTACTGCATCCTTAAGCCTGCTGGCCCTGAGCGATAGCTCTATCTTCATCGCCAGCAAAGCTGTGGTGCTAATAATCCTCACCTGCTGGTCAACGTACGGCAACGCCCGCATCACGCTGAACCTGTTTAGTATGTCCTGGGGCGGTATCAGGAGGCCTCCCTCATCCTTGTGGGCCACATATACGTCTATGTCTACTTCCACACCGGTATTGCCGTCCTTTGCCTTTATCTCGTGCTTCTTCAGGGCTGGGTTGTACCCTATCTTCCATCCGTTCTCGTATGCCATCGCCTTCAGATCATCCCATCCGGCAAAAGATGCAACCACATCTATATCGTGCGATTTCCTCAGGCCGCTCTTGGCGTACGTAGCCCATCCGCCTATCAGGGCTATCGATGGGATCTTGTTGTGCTCCCCGTTGACGACGCTCTCCCTGCCGAATATCTGGGATATGACACGAAGGCATGCCCTCTCCTTCTCCGATTCCGTTGGAATTGCCTCGGCGGCGTACTTCCTGAGCTCCTCGCCTATGTATTCCTTCCAGCCGCGCGGCGTATGCCCGAAGGTGCGCCCGGCGAAAGCCTGGTCATCATCGTGAACACTATCATGATCGCCAGCATTTGGACTCTGGCGCGCTGTAAAAATTACCATGCGACTCGTAATCAGTAGCGCCTGACTTGATATTTATACCTATCGAGAATGTCCAAAATGTCAAGCATTATTTGGTATATTGCTACCATTGCCGTTCTTGGCCCTTTTGCCCCTAAGCATATGGGCAAGCTCAGCCCTCCCATGGAAGAGCTCTGCTTTGACCCTATAGTGGTTTTCCGCATGCCGGCGCAGGAATTCGGGCAGGTAACCTGATCTCTTTGTCTTCTCTGCCATCTCGATGTAAAGGTCGCGCAGTGTGCTTGATACCGCCGTCTGTTTTTTGAGTATTGTGTTTACCTCATGCCCTCCTGCGGCCAGCATCTCCGCCTTTTTCAGCTCTGACGATGCGACCCTAAGGTGATGCCTTTCCATCAGCTTCCCAATTGCGGTATAGGTGTGCGTCCTTTCGGTCATGTACATGCCTATCTGCAGGTCTGCTTTTGTCTCATGCACCCTTGCCCTGAGGTCCCCTATGCTGCATGCTGCAACATTCATCTGGCTCCTAATCCTTGGCATATGGACCGCTCATAGTCAGCCCCCTGAGATATTTATAGTTTCCGAGCGCCTTGAACCAAGTGGGATCACGACCCGGAGATTGGGCCAGGCAACGCCGCCACGGCGGACATGTTTGACGTTGTCGACACATTGACAGCGTGGAGCGCTATCGTTATCGGCCCTCCGGATGATGGGGTTATGGTAGCGTTGGCTGTCAACGGTATGTAATACGAAGAGGATATGCAGCCGTTAAAGGCAACGGTAGCGTTGCTGCCGCTGAAGAACTCGCTCGTCCCATACACTGTGCCTGAGCCCGAGACAGCGAAGCATGGCATGCCGTTGTAGTAGCTTGGCAGGACGCTCGTCACATGGGCATTGCCTAGGCTCGAGAGGCTGAATGCGTTTGACAGGTTCTGTATTATCTGCGTCGGCGATCCTGTTGACTTCTTGCATGTGTATCCTGCGCCGTTGACGTTGTAGCAGACATACACAGTAGTGCCGTTGTCTAGGGAGATGCCGACCGCACTGAAGTTTCCTATGTGCGGGAAGTTGGTGAGGGTCAGGGTTACCCGCGTGTCGTTATGGTACTTCAGGAATGAAAGGTAGAATGGGGGGTCTGATGAGAAATTGGCGCTGCCAACGTATGAGAGCGTTAGCTGCGGGTTAGAGTTGAGCTTCTGCAGGACGATGGACCCGAACGACGCCGGGTTCTGGCTGGCTGTTGCGACTGTTGTTATTATCCCTCCGCTCAGGAATGCAGAATAGAAATATGCGCCGATTATTATTACCGCCGCAAGTATCCCGAGACCGACATACCTGCCGGTGTGCTTTTTCCTAGCTGCGCTCTTATCTGCCATATACCCAAAAAGTTATTTGCTGCCAAGGCTTAAAAGGATTGGGTTGGAATTACCACAGATGATTTGATGAGAAATATATGCGTATCGCTTGGCGGGTCGCTGATAGCCGGCGAGGACGGCTTCGACATAGCGTATGTTAAAGAGCTCGCGCGGCTTGTCGGCGGCATGCGGGACGCTGCTTTCGTGATTGTATGCGGCGCAGGAAGCTACTGCAGGTCCCTTATGGAGCTGGCGAGGGAGGCAGGTGTGAGAAACAATATAGAGCTGGACAGGATAGGTATACAGGTAACCAGGCTGAACGCCTACATGGTGAAGGGGATATTCAAGGCAAACGGGGTTGATGTCGCGCCGCTCGTGCCGACGGATGTGGATGAGTTGAGGGGATTGATGGGCAGGTACAAGGCGGTCATATGCGGAGGATTCGCCGAGGGCGTGACGACGGACACCGATGCAGCGCTGGCCGCGGAGGCCACGCAAAGCAAGCTGCTCATAAACGCTAGCAGGATCAGCTATGTCTACGACAAGGATCCAAAGAGGCACAAGGACGCAAGGAGGCTGGAGCGGCTCACCTTCGACCGGCTCATAAAGATATCAAATGAGAACGACCGGAGGAACCCGGGCTCGAACGTGATATTCGACAGCTTTGCAGCCAAGCTGGTCGCGAGGTCTGGAATAACGGTGAAGTTCGTCGGAGGGGAGATAGGCTCACTGAAGGACGCGGTATCGGGCAGGCCGCACAAAGGCACTACCGTGGATTGAGCCTTACTGCGCAACGGGAGCGCTGCGTCCCTTCTTTACAGAATTCTTTATCAGGCTCTCATCTATCCCCGACGGCAGCCCCCGTCCGTTCGTGTATTCGTATAGTATGAGCTTGAAGACATTCGTCGTCAGGAAATTCATCATTATGCCGAAGACAAGGAGCACGACGCCTAAGACGACGACCGATATCCCGAGGATCGGCGATACGCTGGCGGAGAGCGCGCCGAGCATTATCAGGGCGATGCCTGACCCTATGAACATAAGGTTATACATGTCCGAATAGATTAAGCCGCCGAAGCTCTTGCCAAAGTTGTTGAAGAAGAACTGCGCGCTCTGCTTGATGGCCTTTATAGGGCCTACCTTGTTGTCGATTATCACTGGGACGACGAATAATGTGGCAACGCTTACCGTTACTCCGGCAGCCAAGCCGAATATCAGCCTGCCCACCATGCCCAACCTCTGCTCGATAAGCCGTATGACCATTAGGACTATTGAGAAGAATACAGCCCACTCCAGTATGAGCTTGGCGTACTGGCGTGTCTGGGAGAAAGCCTCGCCCATGCTTATCTTCTTGCCTGCGGCGTACCCCCTGAATGCAAGCAGGAGCGCGACCAGTATGTATGTCGACGTGAAAGTGCTGGCAAGGTAGAATATGAAGAGGCCTGCCAGGTACATCACCTGCAGCGCAACGCCGGCGGAGCTGGCGCCCGGCAGCCCGAACCCCACGAAGATAAGGGTGCCGAATATCAGCAGCATCTCTGCAAAAACGACGACTGCCGATAGCACAGGGTACAGCACCAGGTCGCGGTCGCTGAAGACGAGCTTCCTGACCTGCTTGCCCAGCGCCCAACCCTGCTTTACGTTCTCGAACATAGAATTGACTCCAAGTGGCAACTTAAATATTTAAATGTTTATCTCAGGCTAGCTTACATAGCTGTATTTAACGGTGACGCTCTGCGTGACCGATTGGGTCCCTGGGAATACAGGCACCGCGTCAGATGCTACAGAGAATTTCGGGCCTGGGAGGATGTAGCCGGCGTTGTTTACCGTAACGCTGACGACATTGAGCTTTGCGTTCGTCCCGGCGACCTCCTGCGCCTGCGCGGTTGCGTTCTGCATCGCCATGGCGAGCGCAGAGGAGCTCATGCCGGCGGCCTGCGGCTGCGAAAGCTGGATGCTGATTCCGCTTATGAAAGTGTTGTTGACCGACGATAGCGCAGCTATGGCGCTGCCAGTGGCGTTGAACGGGAATGATAGTGTCAGGCTCTCGCTCGCGGTGTAGTATATGCTGTTATATGGCCTGTAGAGCTGGTATGATGTCGTCTGGATTGAGCTGCCGTTGATGAGGTATCGCGAAACGGTGGAGTTTATTCTGCCTATCGTCTGGGCCAGCATGGCAGTGGCGTTTGCCGCATTCTCTGCCGTTCCGTTGGCGGTCAGGTATACGTCAGCCTGCTGTGGGGTCTGGCTCACCGAGCCGGACGCGGTGACTGTGATGTAGCTGGCGTTCGCCCCGCGAGTGGATTGGCCGTATGGGCTGTACGCAACAGCTACTATTATCATGGTCACCGCCAGCGCGAGTATCGCCGCGGTGGCTATTCCAGCGAACATCCTTTCGTTTCCAGGCATCTTATCCCAGGATATTGCACATCCAGCTTTTAAAGCCTTTTCCTAAAAGGGCATAAGGACGCAGTGTTAAATATCTGGATATGCCGAGTATGGCTGTGTGATCGCGTGGCGGAGAGAAGGATTGCAATTGCAGAGACTCCTTTGAGGATAGGCTGCGCCGGCGGAGGGACCGATACCTTTGGCGGGTCGCCGTGCCATGTGGTATCTTTCGCGATAAACAGGTTTGTGACAGTGGTAGCAGGCAGGCACTTCTTCCCAGACGACATAAGGGCATCGTATTCAAAGACGGAGGACGGGCTAAAGCACGTCTCCCAGATAGAGCACCCGACCATAAGGGAGTCGATGCGCCTCACAAGGCTTGGGGAGGGCCACCAGACGACAACTGTGACAGACATACCATGGAGGGGCACCGGCCTCGGCTCAAGCAGCAGCTGCACTGTGGGCCTCTTGCACGCCTACCACGCGCTGAGAAGGGAACAGGTAAGCCAGTGGCAACTTGCTGCCGAAGCAATAAAGATAGAGAGGGATGTGCTGCGCGAGCACGGGGGGGTGCAGGACCAGGTGATGGCCGCTTACGGAGGCATAAAGGAGATCACATTCGAGAAGACAGAGCCTGGCACGCCAATGCACGCCATACCCATAAACGTAAAGGACATACCGATAAGCAACAGCGACATACAGCTACTGGAGCAGCACACGATGCTATTTTACACAGGCATCGAGCGCAGCTCTGCGTCCATACACACCAAGCAGGCGAAAGAGGCGGGGGCGCACGCTGAGGAATACGAGCTTCTTAGGCAAAACGCGAGGGAGATGGCCAGGGCGATAGCGAAGGCAGACATGCAGGATATAGGGGAGCTCCTCCGGGAGGGATGGGAGATTAAGAGGAAGCTCACCGAAGGAGTAAGCACCGCAGAGATAGACGCATGGTACGCCAAGGCGAGGGCCGCAGGCATGATGGGCGGGAAGATCACCGGAGCTGGAGGGGGCGGGTTCCTCTTTGGCTTTGCAAGCCCAGACAAGCAGCCGGCGATAAGGAAGGCTTTGCCACTAAGGGACATCACCACCGAAGCCCCATTTGGGGTAGAGCTGCGCGGCAGCAGGATCTTGTACGTTGCTGATTAGCGAAGGCTGCACGTCCTCTCTTTTAATTATTTGCGTCCAAATAGGGATGTGCTTCCATGGTAGAAGTAAGCATAGTGGCCCCAACAATGAACGAGGAGAGGGCACCCGAGATAGCTAGGGAGATATTCAAGGTGTTCGGAAGGGGCGTAGAGCTCATAATAGTGGACAAGAGCGACTTTAGCTACAGGGGGCTCTTCAGGGGAACTGGCGCAAGGGTCAAGGTCCAGAAGACGAAGGGCTACGAATATGCGATAATGGAGGGGTTTGCGGTGGCGAAGGGCACCAAGGTGCTAGCATCGATAGACCCGGACGGCACATATTCTGTCAGCGACCTTAAGCGTGTCGTAGACCAAGTCATCAGGGGCAGAGCGGACTTCGTGTCCGGGGACAGGTCGGGCTGCAGCTTCGAGGCGATGGGCCCCTATATAAAGTTCGGCAACTTCCTTTTCGCGATGGCTTTCGACGTACTCTTCCTACAGCGCATGAAGGACGTTTTCAGCGGCTCTTTTGCGATGGGCAGGGAGGCGTTCGAGTCGATAAGGAGGATAAGGCCGTACTACAGCGGTACGCTATTCTTCGAAATGGAGCTTGCAAAGAGGAACTTCAGGCTCAGGAACCTCAGGATATCGTATGGGCCCAGGGTGGGCACAAAATCCAAGCTCGCGAAGTCGAAGACGGTGTACGCCTCAAAGGTGCTAATGAGCATACTAAGAGACAGGAGGAGGGAGGCCTCTTTCATCATGTCAAGGATGTTCAGGGGAAGGTTCGGCGAGGAGTGACACGTTTGCCATAAGGGCCGCGCTGTAATAGCCTCCATCCTTTAACACTATGATCCCGTTAGAATCGTAAACCAGGATGCCGTCCAGCTTGGCTTCCGGTGCAATGTCAAAAGGCCTAGGGATTTAAGCAGCATATTGATGCCTCTTTTACTTTAGTATATGTATTTATACAAAGATAAATATTTATATGTTTTGATATACAAGCCACCCATGGTGTGAATTTTACTGCGGAGCGCGCGGAATTGCATCCTTTAGGATAGGGGGTCTATCAGCTTATCCTCCAGTACAGGAATGAGCATTAATGACGCGACACTGGCGGCTCAGGCTTCAAATGCCGGTGTGGAAATACTAACGGATGATGTCAGGGATTAAGGAATCCCAAGAAGCTAAAGGTACTGTAGTCAAGGCGAACGTGGCGAGGCTAAATGGGCCCGGGGAGATTTGAACTCCCGGCCTTTCGATTATCAGTCGAACGCTCTAACCAGGCTGGGCTACGGGCCCCGTTATTATTGACAAGAATTCATATTAAGAGCTTTGCATGCGGGCTGAGCCTGGCGCAACTTCCACAACGCTGCCGCCGGGCTCCTTTTCCCTGAACACCTGCGTCATGAATGACAGAACCTTGACGTTCTGCTGCAGCCACGCGTTTGCCGGCATTCCGGCTTTGATGCAAGTCTCTTCAAGGAAGCGCTTTGCGCTCCAGCCCTGCTCGACTGCAACAATTGGAAGCAGCAGCCCTTCGCGGACGCCATATTTGGCGATCAGGCCGTCGCGCCCTACCTTTATCCTCCTGTACCTCGACTCGGCCTTGCCTTCTATTTCCTTCGGGCCGGTCAGCACGCTGACCTCAACCAACAGCCTGTCCAGTTCCTTGTGGGAAACAGGGACAAACCTTGGGTCCTCGAACGCCGCCGCGCCTGCTGCGTCTATCACAGCCTCGCCTATCGGTGCGACAGCCACGGAGAACCCGGTGCAGCCGCGCAGCGCCCTTGTCGGGTAGTTCTCGAGCGTGACGAATACGCCGTCCAGATCACCCATGCCCTTTGTCATGCCAGAGACGCTCTCGCGCCTGAAATGGGGGTTCCTGAGCGAAAGCTCTATGGTGCTCCTTGCCGCCCTAACAAGCCTTCCTCCCTCATCAAGAGTATAAACGTGCATGCACCCTAGAGTTATATATTGTTGGGCTTTAATATTTGTTGCGATAGGATGGACAGGGTGGTCATCTATACAGATGGCGCAGCGCGGGGGAATCCAGGCCACAGCGCATCTGGCTACTGCATATACGTAAACGGGAAGAGGGCCGCGAGCGGCGCTGAATACAACGGGGTGGCAACCAACAACTCAGCGGAATACAACGCGGTAATACTGGCGCTTCGCTGGTGCGCCGAGAACATCAAGGCGCGGAAAGCGCATGGCATAGAGGTGTATTCCGACAGCGAGCTTGTGGTGAGGCAGCTTAACGGCCGCTACAAGGTAAAATCAGATGAGATGAGGCGACTCAACCACGAGGCAAAAAGCCTTGCGGAGCTCTTCAATAGCGTGAAGTTCGGCAACCTGCCGAGAAGTAACGCGAACATAGCCGAGGTAGACGCAAGGCTAAACAGACTCCTGGACGAGCTGGGTCACTGAAGGTTTGCGCTGCTTCCCTGCATAATCCTGTACCGCTGGCCTACCTCCGACCTGAATGGCTCGGCGCTGTACCCCATCTTCGACAGGTTTGCGGCGAAGACCTCTGAATTCGAGCCGTATGTCAGCACTCGTTTCGGGTTGGATGCCTCTATATAATAGACGCTCTGGGAGAAGTCCGCATGGTCGCTCAGCGGGAACTGGACGTCTGTGTTGAACCTGAAGATCTTGGCGAACCCGGTGGCTACCGCCCTGTAGACTCTCTTGCCGTTGGCCTTGGACAGCATGGCGGCGAGGTCGTCAAGCCTATGGCTCTCCACAACCCCGACAAAGTTGCCCCTCACGACCGCTTCGTAGTCGCTCCCCTCCTCGTACGCCGAAACGTAATTGAGGTTCGCGCCGCTGTCGTTATATACCCTGTTTATCGCGCTTACCTTCTTGCTGACTGCCGGAGTTATACCCGCCCCATTGAGCGCCTTTACTATCTCCTGCGCCTTGCCGGCGGCGTGGACCCCGAAAAGCACGATTCCGGAATCAAGCTTCCTTGACGTCCACTTCTGCAGGCTGGCTTCGACCTCCGAGCGGTTGTCGAAAGAGATCTCAGGGCTGCAGTATGTCGAGTCCATTATCAGGGTGTCGCTCTCTAGCATCTGTATTGGGCTGCATGAGAGGGAGCGCTGCACCATGAAGTCTCCTGTGTATGTAAGCGTCTCCCCGTCGCCTTCGATCCTTATCTGCTTGGAACCCAGCATGTGGCCGGAGTCGAGCAGGCGCACCCCTTCCATCTGCTCGCGGCACATCTTGAGCTCTACGCCGTTTATAGCCTTGAGCAGCCTCGCAGTTTCATGGCTTGCAATCACGTTTTTGGATGACTTGGCCGCGGCGGTGTGATCGCTGTGCGCATGCGATATGAAGTCTATGTCAGAATCCCTCTCCCTCCGGTCCAACGATATGGCATAATCGTCGAGGTATATCATCAAGTCGCCGTTTTGCTAATCGCTGAAAAGGTTAATAAATGCTATGTGACATTTCTGTTCATGGAGAGCTTAACTCCGGGCAGCATTGACGGCTTCATAGGATCCAAGGAGCCGTCCATGGTGATGTTCAGGGCTGACTGGTGCCCCTTCTGCAGAAAGTTCAAGCCTTTGTTCGAGTCGTATGCAGGCAAAACAAAGGCGAGGATGGCGGAAGCGGTTGTGAACGATGACGACAACCCGCTGTGGGACCGCTTCAACGTGCAGGTGGTGCCTACGCTTGTTGCATTCAAGAACGGGAAGGAGGTGGCAAGGAAGGATGGGGTTGCTGGGGTTGGCCTTAGCGAGGACGACCTAAAGGCCATGCTCGGAAAACTGGTACAGAAATGAACCCAGGAAAGGTTCCGCTCAGGATTTAACAAGCTTTTGCCCCGTCTGGCAGGCTTCTCCCGGCAGGTTTTCAGCTATTTTTATAAAGGTAGGATATGGGACCATCGTCACTACGCCTCTTTGTAGGAGAGCGCGGGCTCTCAAAAAGGTTTTTATGATGAACCTCTGCGGGCTTTAGCCCGCAGTATCCTCTTTTGTGAAAATACACCGATAATTAATATTCAGCTGTCCACATAGTCCTTTATCTGTCCAAGAAGCCATGTCACTTACTCACTTCTCGGACAAAGCCCCCTTATACAAAAAGAATAAATATTAGGTCTGCCATAGATAATACGATAATATGCAACATGCGCCTAGCAGGATAGTAGAAACTCATTTTGCTGCTAGCGCAAGCCTAACAGCCTATGCTCGTTACTGGCAGGCTGTTGACGCATAAACATACAGAAACCTGGTGTTTATGTGGACATTACTAAAATCAATAATAGGCGTGATGCTAGATCAAAAACGCTTGGAGTTGTCGGTGGCCTCGGTCCTGAGACCACAGCGAAGTTCTACACTGAACTTACAGAGCGTTTTAGGAAAAGAACATCATTATACCCTAGCGTGATGATAGACAGCGTGCAGTTTCCATCTTCTGTGGGCAACGCAGCAATCAGAGGGTACGGGAGTAACATGATGTTGAACTGCTTGAAAGAGAGCCTTTTGCGCCTCAATCTAGCAGGAGTAGATTTTATAGTGATACCTTGCAATACTGTTCACGTTTTCATAGATGAACTCAGGGCGTATTCTAGAGCGCCTATAATAAGCATAATCGAAGAAACCGTGAAATTACTTGACAAACAAGGAATTAAGAGAGCTGGGATTCTGGCGACAGGTGGCACTGCAAAAAATGGGCTGTATGATAAAGCGCTAAAGGATAAAGGTAT
>DAHXLV010000032.1 GCA_027365815.1 Microcaldota archaeon | reverse complement strand
GAAGGGCATGCCGCAGAGCTGATAGGCTCTGACAAGTACATCTTCTGGTTCCAGGGCAGGATGGAATATGGGCCTAGGGCGCTTGGCAACAGGAGCATACTGGCAAGAAGCGATTCGGACGGCGTGAAGGACAGGCTGAACTTGTACGTCAAGAAGCGCGAGTGGTTCCAGCCTTTTGCGCCGTCGATGCTTGAGAGCGAAGCCCCGCGCCTGCTCGAGTACGACAGCAAAGGAGCGGACAAATTCATGACGATGGCGTACAAGGTCAGGGATGATGCAAGACCCCTGACCAAATCCGTGGTGCAGATAGACGGCACAGCCAGGCCGCAGATGGTTGCTGGAGAAAACCCGAGGTACATGAAGCTCCTCGAGAGGCTCGGCAGAGGCAAGACAGGAGCGGCGCTTGTGCTTAACACAAGCTTCAACATCCACGGAAAACCCATAGTTATGTCTCCCGCAGACGCGATAGCTACGATGCGCGAGACAAAGACGAGGTACATGTTCGTCGGAAACTATTTTGTGGAGAACAGGAGTGGTCTGAAATGAGCCTTTCTGGCTTGGAGGAATACCTTTTCACTTTAGGGCTTGCGCTTGCATTCGTGGCAACAATCGCCTCGATTGCGATAGGGAGGAGGCATTTCGCCGCGGTGCTCCGCGATTCCGGCCTGGACGCCAGAAAGCTCGCCATTGCAATAGGCATACTCGCGATTTTCGTCGTTGCGGAAGCAGCGTTCGTGGTTCCGACGCAGCAGCTCTTCTTCGACGACGCAATATACCAGGCGGGGGCGCTGGACCTCATGCACACTGGGCAGGCGTGGATGTGCAACTACGGATCTCCTTCAACGTGCTATTCCGGGCAGATATACCACGAACCGATAGGCACGTCGTTCAACATAGCAATCGCATTCATCATAGGGGGGGTAAACAGCGGCTCGGCTTACGACACGGAGTTCTTCCTTGGAGGGCTTGCCGTGCTGATGACGTTCCTCGTGGCGCTCGTAATGACAAAGGATTTCACTGCATCGGCGTTCGCCGAGCTGCTCATGGCTCTCTCTCCTGCGCTGCTCGCATGGGCGAGGCCGACAACGTCAGACATGCCGATGCTTGCCTATTCGCTCATCGCGCTGTTCTGCATGCTGGTCTTTATGAGAAGGAAGACAGCCATTACTCTTGCTGCATCGGCGTTCTCGCTTGCGATGCTGACTTACATGAAGGTTGACGCGCTGGCATACATCATAGTCATACCTGCTATATTCCTGGTGCTTGACGAGAGCAGCTTAAGGAAGTCTCTGGCAGTGAATTTCAGAAAGCTGAGGGAACACCTGATGGACACCAGATTCCTCGTCATACTGCTCCTCTTCGTTCTTGCGGTTTCTCCGGAAGCTGTGTACACAGTGCACGAGCAGGTGAGCGGCTCGTATGGTTATCAGGGAGCGTATATCCAGGAAAGCTGCGCGGCGCCGGGATCGGCGAACAGCACGGTAGTTGCGAACGGAAAGATAGGGCTTGTTGAATTCGATGCGAACATATGCTCCAACCTGGAGTTCTGGATTGGCGCATTCGACAAGGAGTACATAGTGCAGCCTTTCGCATTTACTGCGCTGGGAATATTGGGGGCTGCGCTGATGGCGGTGTACGACAGGCGCCTGCTCCTGGCGGTGGGAGGATGGTTCCTTGTGTTCTTCCTTCTTTACACGTCGTTCTATGCCGGAAGCGTCACGTACGGGGTTGACTGGAGATTCATGCTAAGCCTCATCGCGCAGGCAAGCATACTTGGAGGCTATGGAGCTTCAAAGGTGATTGAAGCTGCAAGGGTGGGTCACCATGGATGAAGATAGGGCAGTGCTGGCGGACGGCGGCGACGGATCGGCAGCAGCTGGAAGCGGAACTGCAGAAGTCACAGCCCAGGAACAGAGGGAAGCGGCTCCGGGCACTGAGGGGAATAATGCTTCGCCAGGTTTGCCCGAGGGCGCTGCGCCAGAACATGCTGATTTTGAAAACAACCTGACCAATGCAAATGCTGAAGAAGAGAAGCCGCAAACTTTGCCTGCTGCTGAGGAAACATTGGCAGGGATGCAGAAAGAAGCGGAAGCAGGCGCAGTTGAGCCTTCGCATGCAGAGGAGGAAATGCCGTCAGCAGCAGAAGCGGTGCACGCCGGAAAAACGCATGGCGGTCTCATCATGTACGCGGCTGCCGTGATACTGGTGGCGATAATACTGTACGGTTTCTACAATCAGCTGCAGTATGTGGCTGTGGCGCCCAACAACCTGCCGCAAGCTGGCAACGCGAGGTTCTATGAGGGTTTCGTGTACAACGAGTCGCATCTTATACCCTCTTCCTGCCTGGTGTTCAGCTACGACCCGACCCTGTTCAACATAAACAACAGGACTGCAGCGCAGCTCGGATACCTTTACGACAGGCAGCAGTATGGCACATTCTCAAAGGAGTACAGCTGCCTCGTGGTGGATTACGGCTATTGGTGCTACACGCCAAACAACATATGCACCTATGCAAAAAGCGACTTCATCCTGAGCACGATAGCGAACGCGACATACAACCAGACTGGCCAGACGTACTCATTCTACAGGGTTGTAGGGGTTAACGCTAGCTGAACATGTTCCTGAATATAGTCTTAAGTATCCTGTACCCATCGGAGAACGACCTGAGCTTGGCCTCGCCGGAACCGCGCTTCTTCTCATAGCTCGGCACCTCCATCGCCTTTAGGCCAGCCTTCTGTGTCTTTATGTTTATCTCTGTCTCTATTCCGAAGCCCTTCTCGCGGAGGTTTAGCTTCCTGACAGCCCTGCGGGAGAAGCTCCTGTACCCATAGCACATATCCGTGTACTTCGAGCCGTATAGAAGGTTTACTAGCGACACGAAAACCTTGTTGCCGAACTTCCTGAATAGGGGCATGTCGTCCGATCCTCCCCCGGTAAGAAAGCGCGAACCCATGCAGACGTCGTAGCCTATCTGTATACCTGATATAAGTAGCCTGAGCTCGGACGGATTGTTTGACAGATCCGCATCCATTGACACTATGACCCTGCCCCTCGCGCTTTTCATGCCCTTGACCAGCGCGGAGCCCTTGCCAAGGTCGTCGTACATGACCCTTGCGCCCAGGCTGCGGGCTATGCTGGCGGTGCCGTCGGGCGAGTGCTTGTCAACTACTATTATTTCATAGCTGTAGTCTTTCAGGACGCGCTTTACGCTGTGCAGCACCTCACCTATGTTGCGCTTTTCGTTGAGAGTGGGTATTATGATGCTCACTTCTGGACGCCTTGAACGCATTCACGCACCACCGACATTCCTCCTGCGCCTCCGCTTCGAAAGCACGGAGTATGCTATGAGCGCGACCAGCGCAGCTATTATCCCGCTACTCACATAGAGGACAAGAAGGTCAATGTTTATCCCTGTGGCGCCCCTGTATAGATTGATAGGAAGACCAGAGAGCGCTGCGTAGTGCACGCCCTTGTATGTGTACGAGGAGCCCAGTGCGAACGACGTGTTTATGTCGCTCTCGTTGGGCTTTGAGTACGTGAAGTTGAAGGTTTTTTCCGAATCCGGCCTTATTGTGAAATTCTCCATGCTGGGGGAAACGCTGAACTCGGGAGGCACAAACAGGTAGACGCTGACGTTGAGAGGCGTGCTGCCTATGTTGAAAGCCTCGCCGGTTATCCTGTTGCCCTTAACCGTGGTCACGGTGTTGACCTGTGAGGGGCCATGGCTGCCAAAGCTGGCAAGGCACGGGAAGGTCGCAAAAAACACCGACGGCCCCTGGGTGTATCTTGCTATTATGGCGCCAGCGTATGAGCCGGGCATTGCAGTTCCATTGACGTACAGCTTTACCGAATAGTTGTTGCCAGGTGCGACGAGGCTTATGCTGTTCGCTCCTGTCATGTTGAGGTCCACGAAATTGGGATCCAGCACCATGTTTGTAACGGATGCATTCCCCGAATCGTATATTGAGAAATTAACGTACTGCGCCTGCCCTGAAACTCCGGGGGTGCAGCTGCCGCTGAGCACGGCAGTGAGCGCTCCCGCCTGGCCCACAAGGATAAGCATGGGCAAAATCGCGGCAAGGACAACGAGCCTGATGTTTGAAGCTGACATCGTACCACAGCAGCATAGACGGAAAACCGTTACAAGACCAATATCTGCTTTCATGTTTTATATAAGTTGCGGTGATTACTGTTTCCTCACATCAGAACATGAATTGGAGAAGTCTCCTGCCGCTGCAAAGTAGTGTATAAATATCTGCAAAACACCTATTTCTTGAGAGATTACATGTCAGTAGCCAATATGCTTGGCCTCGCCGGAACCGCGCTCAAATCCAATTTTACTACGCTGGAAAGGCCATACAAGCTTAACTTCGCCATAACGTACTGGTGCAACTCGAGGTGCCTCACCTGCAACATATGGCAGCTGAAGCCCAAGGGCGAGCTCAGCGCAGACGAGATAGCTAAGTTCGCAGCTGCGAACGACTACTTCAAGTGGATAGAGCTCACTGGAGGAGAGGTGTTCATGAGGAGCGACCTTGTTGACATAGCCAGGGCGTTCAAGCAGAACTCGAAGAAGCTTTACATACTCACAATGCCGACAAACTCGCTGTGCAACCATGCGCTCATGGAAAAGAGGCTCAGGGAGATCCTCGAGCTTGGTATACCGCGTGTCGCTATAACGGTGAGCCTAGACGGGTACCGGGAGCTCCACGATAAGATACGCGGAATACCTGGCAACTTCGACAGGGCAATGGACACGTTCCGCATGCTGCAGCGCCTGAAGAAGGAGTACGGCAACCTGTTCTTTGTCTTCGGCTACACGATGAGCAGGTTCAACCAGGGGAAGCTCAAGGATACCATAGAAGCTGTAATGAAGGAGATTCCGGGGGTCGGGTACAACGACTTCCACATAAACCTTGGCCAGATATCAGAAAACTACTACGGCAATTCGGACCTTGACATAAAGGCGAACGACGCGCAGGTGATTGACGAGATAAACTGGCTCATAGGGAAGCGCAGCATACAGCCGAGCATAATACAGTCGATAGAGGGCGCATTCCTTAGGAACCTCGTAGACTACGCAGCTACGGGAAAAAGCCCGATGAGGAGCAGGAGCCTGGAGGCTTCGGTCTTCATGGACAGCTACGGCAAGGTCTACCCGTCCATAATGTGGAACAAGGAGATAGGCAACGTGCGCAATACTGGATATTCGCTCAAGCCTCTGCTGGACAGCGAAGCGGCGAAGTCGGTGAGGGAGGACATACTCAACGGCAGGGAGCCGAACCAGTGGACCTCGTGCGAGGCTTACCAGAGCCTTGTGGGCAACATATCAAGGCTCATAAAGTAGCTCATCCTATCCTGTCGCCGAGCGACACATTTTCCGGCTTGTCGGGAGTTAGGAGCACAACCCCGTTTTTTGAGAGCGACCCGAGGACGAGCACTTCCGACATGAAATTGGCAACCTGCTTCTTCGGGAAATTTACAACGGCCACGACGTATTTTCCCTGAAGCTCCTGAAGCTTGTAATTGGTTATGTGTGCCGAAGTTCTCTTTACTCCGAGAGGGCCGAAGTCCACCTCGAGCTTGTATGAGGGAACCTTTGCCTCCGGAAAAGGCTCCGCCTTGATGATTCTTCCGAGCCGCATCTCGACCTTCTCGAAATCTGAATACGCAATTTCCATTTTGACACCATACGTGCGCCATTGTCATGGCACAAGATTAACGACGCAATGCAGGGGGTGAGATTCGAACTCACGCAGCCCTAAGGCACAAGGTCCTAAGCCTTGCGCGATTGACCGGACTCCGCCACCCCTGCGCAGAGAACATTTTGCCTCAAAGTTCTTTAACGTTTCCTATTATTGCACTTGACACCTCCGCGGATATGTCTATCGCGCCGTCAAAGTCGCCTATGGTGTTTGTGAAGAACATCCTGCTTACTCCGGCTGAGGAAAGCTTCTCGCGCGAATTTCCTATGAGGAGCGCATGGGTGAACGCTGCGCTTACGCTCCTGCAG
>DAHXLV010000023.1 GCA_027365815.1 Microcaldota archaeon | reverse complement strand
TCATCAGGTATTCCATGGCGCTTTGCGCCCTCATGGTTCTTCCTTTGGATAACATTATTACACCTGTTTTAGATAAACAAGAGGCATCTATAAAAACCTTTCTCACATGACGAGTGTATGCGCAGCCGCGGAATTTTTGTGCACCATATAAATAGATTCGCTGTGCTATATCCCTGGTGTTTGCATGGCAGAGGAATTGGACCCTTTCAAGATAGCGCAGGAGCAGCTGGATGAGGCTGCCGGCATAATGAAGCTGGACAAGCAGGCGCATGCGATTCTTAGGGAGCCGAAGCGCGTGCTGGTCATGAGCATACCCGTAAGGATGAGCAACGGCAGGACCCAGGTGTTCACCGGCTTCAGGGTAAGGTACAATGACGCGCGCGGACCTGCAAAAGGTGGCATACGCTTCCATCCTGAGGAGAGCTTAAGCACAGTGAAGGCGCTTTCGGCTTGGATGACGTGGAAGTGTTCGCTGGCGGACATACCATTCGGGGGCGGCAAGGGAGGGGTGATCTGTGACACAAAGAAGATGAACGAGAAGGACATAGAAGCCCTGTCCAGGGCGTACGTGAGGGCGCTGGGCACTGACATAGGCCCAGAGGTCGATATACCAGCACCTGACGTTTACACCAATCCGCAGATAATGGCATGGATGCTTGACGAGTACATAAACATAGTGAGGAAAAGCCAGTTCGGTGTGATAACAGGAAAGCCCGTTGAGGTGTGGGGCAGCGCAGGCAGGATGGATTCCACGGCTAGGGGCGGCATGTATGTTATGCGCGAGGCAGCGAAGCTGCTCAGGCTCAACCCAAAGAAGGCTACCATCGCGATCCAGGGTTTCGGCAACGCCGGAAGGTTCGCATACACGCTGTCAAAGGAGGTGATGGGCGCAAAGGTGGTGGCGATAAGCGATTCTGAAGGGGCTGTCTACGACCAGGCAGGGCTGGACATGGCGAAGCTCGACGAGGCCAAGAAGAAGACAGGCAGCGTTGGGGGATACAAGAGCAAGAGCGCGAGGAGCATAACCAACGATGAGCTTCTTGAGCTCAAGGTGGACATACTGATACCGGCAGCTATAGAGAACCAGGTGAGGGCGGACAACGCAGACAAGGTGAACTGCAAGATGCTGTTAGAGCTCGCCAACGGGCCGGTAACGCCCGAGGCCACGAAGATACTGTTCGAGAAGAAGATACTAGACCTTCCGGACTTTCTCGTCAACTCTGGCGGCGTCATAGGGTCTCACCTAGAATGGGTGCAGAACATAACCGGCGATTACTGGGACACAGATGTATTCTACGCGAAGCTTGACAAGAAGATAACCAAATCATTCAACGACACCGTAGCTACGCAGAAGGAGTTCGCAGCGCGCGGAGAGAAGATCAACCCGCGCATGGCTGCCTACATAATCGCTGTCGACAGGGTAGCCAAGGCGATGAAGGCGCGCGGCTGGTATTAGGTGCTCCGATGGTCACCGAGGCGACACTAGTTGAGATATTGGACGGGGATAAGCTACTGCTAAAGAAAGCCGGAAGAGGCATCAGCAAGGGTAGATGGAACGGCGTAGGCGGAAAGCTTATTGAAGGCGAGAAGCCTGCCGAGGGCGCGGCGAGGGAGGCGCTTGAGGAGACCGGCTTGACTGTGGGCAAACTCTTCTACCATGGGCTGATGAGCTTCCACAACCACGGCAAGGCAGAGGTGGATTTTGCTGTGCATCTGTTCTCGACCAGGGAGTTCTCCGGGAAGCTTAAGAAAGTCAGCGATGACGACGGGGATATCCGCTGGTTCAAACTTGAAGAGCTCCCATGGGGGGAGATGTGGGACGACGACAGGCACTGGATGCCGCATATGCTCGGCGGCGAGAGGTTCGATGCAGATTTCTACTTCGATGAGGGCAACAGGACCATAACCAAGCACGAGATAAGGGTCATGGGTTGAGGTACGCATCCTTCACTTCGCGGTTGCGTGCAGTGCGTATTCGCATATCAGCGCCGCGACTATGCCGCCTATGAGCGGCCCTATCCAGTACACATACCAGTTGGTGAAGTTTCCGGTGGCTATTGCGGGGCCCATGAAAACCGATGGGTTTGCCGCCGCTCCGGTGAACGGCCCTGCAAAAAGTGCGAGCACCACAAGCGTGAGCCCCACTCCCAGGCCGCCGATCTTCGGTCCTACTTTGGGATTTGCAGCGGTCATGAAAACCGAGAACACTAGGAAGAACGTTATCGTGGCTTCTATCGCTATGCCCTCAAGCGGGGTTATTCCGCTGGCCAGGCCAGGCACTCCCCAACCTGCCGCTGCGCCGACATGCGCAGGCAGCGCCGCCATGAGCACCAGTATCGCTATGGTTGCGCCGGCGATTTGCGCCAGTATGTATGCGATTGCGTTGCCTACGTTTATCTTCCTGGCGACGAGCATGCCTATCGTTACGGCAGGGTTTATGTGGCCGCCAGAGATGTAGAGCGCGGCTGTGACTGCTATGCCCAGCGCTATTCCGTATGCAAGCGCTACCACAAGAAGCTGCGATGCGCCAGATGAATGAAGGAACGTCGTCGAGGTTATGGCACCGACGCCGATTGCTAGAAGTAGGAATGTTCCAAGCGCCTCTGCAAGCAGCTTCTGCCAGAGTTTTGTTTTGGCCATTTTACCACAATCATTACTTAGCTCGATCGCAACGCATTTAGAACCTTAGGTCGCCCACGTCCTTCCCGTATTTCCCTGATCTCTTAAATACCTCTATTAGGTTGGTGTTGCCGAGGACTGTGCCCTTTATGCCTAGCTCCTTTATCGCAGCCCTGACAGACCTCGCCCTGGGCGCCTCAATCTCTACGTAGGGTTTAACCAGCGGCCACCTCACTATCTCTATCTCTGCGTCTTTATACCGCCACTTCTCGACCTTGTTCTCCTGGTAGTAAGGCTTCCTTACCTTCCAGAGCTTCTTTATGATCTTCGCTGCTTTATCGAAATCGCCGATTTCCAGCTCTATCTCCTCGGTGTTGGCCAGCCCCTTTCCCTTCCTGTACTTATAGGTAAGCGTGGTGCGCTTCCCATCAGTTCTAAGCCTAACGAACTCATCGTACGTCTGCGCGGTCACGTTTGGATGCATGTCGAAGACATACCTCCTGTAGAATGCTTTGCCCATCGGCTTCGCCTTCATACTCTTCAACGACGCGCGCAGGCCTTTCTCATCGAAGTCTATTATCTTCGTCTCTATCTCCTTCATAAAAACACATCGCCGGGTGCGAGATTCGAACTCGCGAAAGCCATTTCTGACTAAACAGCTTAGCAGGCTGCCGCCCTACCACTAGGCGAACCCGGCCCATTATCTTTTGTCACACAATCCTTTTATTAGTGGCAGAAGCCGCCTTGCGACATGAGAGCGTGCAAGATTGTCTGTATTTTGGCTCGGCCCTGTATCCTAAGAGCATAGCTTTGCTACGCTTAGGGTTGCTCCTTCCGGCCTGGCCCGGTTCACACAGTAAGCTACCACCTAGGGCAGGACGTCTACGCTTCAACGCAGGTCCTGCACGAACGCATGGCACTCGGACGGCATTGGCCCACCTGAAGGGGATTTGCGGATGGGAAACCCCTAGCTTCCCGCCTATCTGCCACTAGGGTTCAGTAAAACATAGTATAAATAAGTTTGTTATTGGGTTGAGGCAGAAGAGACGGCAGCCTTGGCAGGCGGCGTTTGCAATCCTTTTAAATATCTGCCCGACAGAAGGATATTGCGCAAGGTGCTGCTTTTGGGAGACGAAGAATACATGAAGCTTCTAGACAGGGCGTTCGCAAATGCGCACGTCACGGCCAGCGAAAGCTCAGATTTCGTTATTCCGAAGGTTGACTCGATGGTACAGGGCACCAAGACCATAGTGAGGAACATAGGCGCGATTGCGGACAAGGCGAGGCGCGACCCAAAGGAGATAGCCAGGTATATAAGCAGGGAGCTCGGGGTGCCGGTCAGCATGGAGGAGCAGCGCATGATGATAAGCGGAAAGTTCCAGACTGCGGACCTCGACAAGCGCATCCACAGGTACTTCGAGGTTTACGTGGTATGCAGGGAGTGCCACAAGCCGGACACCAAGCTCGAAAGCGCCGGCCGTGGCATGTTCTACCTCGTCTGCGAAGCATGCGGATCCAGGTACGGAGTGAAGAACTATTGATGATTTGATGGCGAAGAGACCTACTACCGACACACGAAGGGGGGCACCGATAGAATACAGGCTGAAGATGCCAGAGCAGGGAGAGGTGATCGGCACCGTCACAAAAATAGCCGGCGCAACCAAGTTCTTCGTTGAATGCGGCGATGGGAAACAGAGGCTGTGCTCGATACCTGGCCGATTCAGAAGGCGCTTCTGGGTCAAGGAGAACGATGTGGTGATAGTGAAACCATGGGTTGTCCAGAGCGACGAGCGCGGTGACATAGTCTGGAGGTACAGCGTGATGGACATAAGCAAGCTCCGCGAAAGGCAGCTTATCTGACAGGCTCTGTTGTAGCGCTATCTCTCTGCATTTGCGTAGTCTTTTTAAACCTAAAACGAGTATCAGAATCGCTTATTGTGCGGTGATCCCGGTGCAGACCCTTAATGACCTTCTTGGCGACTCAAAGATTTTCTCAAGCAGGGAGGTGCTCTCGCCGCATTTCACCCCCAAAAAGCTCGTTTTCCGCGAGAAGGAGATAAACAACATAGAACGCGCGGTAGCCCCCTCCCTGAAAGGGGACAGGGGACGCAACCTTTTCATATACGGTAAGACCGGCACCGGCAAGACATCGTGCGTCAATTATGTCATCGAAGAGATACGCAGCATACCTAACACTAGAGCCAGGATATCGTACATAAACTGCAAGATTTACAACTCTAGGTTCAAGGTGCTTGCGAAAATAACTGGGGACCACCTTCCAACATACGCGAAGAGGGGGTACGGCGCCGTGGACCTATACGAGAGGCTGAGGAACTGGGTGGAGGAGGACAACAAGATATTCGTGGCTGTGCTCGACGAGATAGACATGGTGAAGGACCTGGACGACCTCATATACACGCTAACTAGGATGAACAGCGACATAAAGGCTGGGGGCGTATCGATGATCGGCATCTCGAATAGGGTGTCGTTCAAGGAGGACCTTGACCCGAGGAGCCTTTCGACCCTATACGAGACAGAGCTCGTCTTTCCGCCGTACTACGCGACAGAGCTCTACGCGATAATAAAGGAGAGGGCTGCGGTGGGCTTCAAGAAAGGCACTATCAGCGACGAAGTTCTGCACTACATAGCGGCGCAGGCAGCCAAGGAGGGAGGCGACGCCAGGTTTTCGCTCAAGGTGCTGTCAAAGACCGGAGAGCTCGGGGAGGAGAGGAAGCTATCGGCTGTTACGATGAAGGAGGCGCAGGATGCCGCAAGGATAGCAGAGGACGAGTCGGTCTACGACCTCATAGGCACCCTTCCAGAGCACCAGAAGCTCGTGCTCTATTCGGTGTCGCTACTGACCCAGAGCGGCGGCACCTACAAGAAGCTGACTGACGGGGTCGACACTTATCTCTTCAGCGGCGAGGTATACAGCAGGTACAAATCGCTTTGCGAGAGCATGAAGAAGGAGCCGAAGAGCGAGCGTTGGTACAGGAAGTACCTGTCGGAGCTGGAGATGCAGGGGTTGATCGCTGCATTCGAGTCAGGCAAGGGCATACGCGGGCATACCAAGCTTGTGAAGCTGCTTGTTCCTGCAAAGAAGACCAAGGACGTGCTTGAGAAGGACCTCTTCGGGGTGCCCGAGGAACGGAAAGAGGAGGCAAGCTAGGTGCTCTTTTGCCCTACTATGACATTGTTTTCGATTCTTGCAACATCGACGACGCGCTTTCAGCGAAGCTCGGGTTCTCCAGGATAGGAATGATACCGAATGACATAGGTTTCGCAGACCTTTCGAAACGCGGGGCTAGCGGGGAAAAGAACCTTATAGCCAGCGGCCCCGTCGGAAACCTGATAGGCGCAGCCGGCAGCGGCGTTTCTGCCATATACATACCGGATTACCAGATCGACAAGAAGCTGATAGCAACGATGGCGGACAACGAGGCAATCCTGTGCGTGTCGTTATCAGACGTTATGGAACCGTATGGTTTGAAACGGTCACAGCTGATTTTCCGGATCGGCAAGCTGTTTGCATACGCGAAGAAGGAGGGGGTGGATGTCGCATTCTTAACGCTGGCGAAGGCAAGGAGCAGGATGTGCTCTTACATGCAGATTATAGAGCTTGCCAAGCTTATCGGAGCGGATGAGGATTACGCGAGGCGCAGCGTAGGCGAGATAAACGGGAGGCTGTTGATGCAATGATGAGGGATAAGCACAGGTATGTGTTGGTCGAATCCGGGATAGCCATACCGGAATCAGAGAGGGACGACTTCGCGTTCGGTTTGCGGAACGCGCTGCTCCACTGCATAGGCGAATCAAACTACCACAGGGCCAACCCGAAGATTATGGAGTTCGCGGCCCAGAACAGGTTCATAATAAGGTCTAGCCTGTGGGGCTGCGGCCAGCTGGTCGCGGCGCTCGCGCTCATCAAGAAGGTGAATGGCAACGACGCCTATTTCTACACGCTCCGGTCGTCAGGAACCATCAGGTCGGTCGCCGACTTCAAGCACTGATTACTCGCTGACTGTTGCACCTTCAAGCGAATTGGCGCACCCGCATGCCCTTTCTTTTGGCATTTTGGGTATCACGTCGAGGACTAACGATTTCAGCTTGCCTGCGCTCTCGGCGAACATGCGCTGCACCTCGCCGAAGGATACCGATTCTATGCCTTCAGAGCCCTCAAGGCCTGCGTCATAATCGGTTATAGTACCGATCCCGAGGAAGCACAGGCCCATCTCCCGTGCAAGTGCAGCTTCCGGATACTGCGTCATGTTTATCACGTCCATGCCGTTGGCGGCATAGAGCCTTGACTCAGCCTTGGTTGAGAACCTTGGCCCGTTTATCACCGCGACCGTGCCCCCAGTGTGCAGGTTGATATCCATGTCTATTGACGCCTTGCTGACAACGGAACGCATCTCAGGGCAATACGGCTCCGCCGTGCTGACGTGGATGACCTTGCCACCATCGAATATCGTATCCTTGCGCCCGCTGGTCAGGTTTATGAACTGGTCGAATAGGATGAAGTCGCCTGGTTTGTATTCCGGCTTCAGGGATCCAACAGCCGTGGTGGATATGATGCGCGTCACCCCCGAGTCCTTCAACGCCTGGAGGTTGGCGGCGTATGGGACAATGTGCGGCGGTATTGTGTGCCCTTTGCCGTGCCTGGGCACCAGCGCAACTTCGACACCGCCTATAGTGCCAATCGAGATATTGCCGCTCGGGTCACCATACTTGGTGGTAACCTTGGTTTCCTTCACGCCGTCAAGCAGGGCACTGATGCCATAGCTACCTATGATTCCTATATCAGCCAATCCGATCACCAACGCAAA
>DAHXLV010000019.1 GCA_027365815.1 Microcaldota archaeon | reverse complement strand
ACGCATATGCAGAGATAATATTATGCAGGTCAAGGTATTTAAATTTATGTCAAAATACGGTTTACTATCTCGTCAAAGTCGCTCTTCAGGTCGCTGTATTTAAGCACCGGTATCTCGCCAGAGTCGCTTCCGGCGTTGAATCTATCATCATTCTTCACGCAGCCAAGCAGCTCGGCCCCCAGGGCGGCAGCCGCCTCGTTCGTCGCCGCGCTAGGCTTGCCGGACGACATGTTCTCGACGACGCCTATTATGTGCGTCCCCAGCCTTTTTGCCATGAGGCCGGATCTCATAGAATTCACGCCGGCTATCCTCTGCGGCGTAGTTACTATGACGAAACCATCAAGAGAAAGCAGCTGCATGGTGGTCAGGGGCACCTCAGAGGTTCCAGGCGGCATATCGATTATCAGGTAGTCGAGCTCGCCCCAGTCTGTGTGCTCCAGGAAATCGCTCACCATTTTCGAAATGAGGGGCCCCCTCCATATTATCGGCTTCCTTATCTCGTCGACCAGCATTGCTGTCGATGCCACAAGCACCCCCTCCTTCTCCGGCGGGTGCAGCGGCGCGTGCGGATCCATCTTCTCCTCCATGCCGAGGAACATGGTCACGTTTGGGCAGTCTATATCGGCATCAAGCAGCCCGACCCTAAGCCCCCTCAAGGACAGCGCATACGCCAGGTTTATCGCTACGGTTGTCTTGCCCACGCCGCCTTTTGCGCTGTACACACCTATCTTGTGCTTTATCCCTGTCAGGTTCCTTTTCACGCGCTCCTTCTGCTCTATGATCCTTGCGAATGAGGGGTGGGCCCCCTTCGGAAGCTCGGTTCCGCCTTCCATAATCCATTATTATGGGGCGCAAAGCTAAAAACAGCTTCAGATTGTGCCGGAAATCGGCTGATAGCTATTGGTCTTAAATAACTTTGCAAACACAATACCTCTGGAAACCAGCTAGTTTTGCTAGTTTTAGTACCAAGAGGAAAAAGTGATAGAAATGAAAATAAGTGAACTGAGAGCAGGAGCCAGCAACGTCACGATAACGGCAAAGGTGACGCAGAAGGACGAACCGAGAGAGGTCGTCACTAAGTATGGGAAGAGGCTAAACGTGGCGAACATAACGCTTCAGGACGACTCCGGAAGCATAGCCATGTCCCTATGGGGCGACACCATAAACGAGGTAGACCTGGGGGATACGATAGAGATATCAAATGCGTATGTCAATGAGTTCAGGGGCCAGCCCCAGCTTTCGACAGGAAAGTTCGGAAAGATAAAGGTAATGGAGAAGGGCGACGGCTCCGCCGCTGCCCAGTCTGATTCTCCGGAAGAGAGCTCAGAAGAGGACATGTGACCCTAACGGGATCCACTGCCCCTCCTGACAAGCTCCATCTCTGACGGCTTCCAGTACCTCAGCGTGTAGAAGAAGAACAGCGCGCCGATTATCACGCTGAACCACAGGTCCGCAAGCCTGCTCATTATCGTCACGGCTGATGACATGCTAGCATCTAGGTGGAAAACGCTGCCGACGAGCGCAACAAGAGCGCCGTCTGTCACGCCGATGCTCCCGGGTATGGCGGTGGCCATCCCGAACATAGTGGACGAAGAGTAGACGAACACAGAGCCGGCGATCGAGGGCGCTATGCCAAGCGATGTCAGCGCAAAGAAGAGCGTAAGCGAGTTGAGGAAGGCAGCCGGCAGCGTGACGAAAAGGGACACCGCATACACCTTCGGGGTGTTCAGCTTGCTCTGAGATGCAAAATACTCCTCACCGTAAGGGGTGAAGGTCTTTATGAACCTGCTTTTCCGCAGCACGCTCTTCAGCAGGTTGTACAGCCAGTCATTAAGTATGAAAAGGAAGGGTATCAGGAGCAGTATGTCCACCAGCAGTATGTAAGTTATGTACATGTGGAAGTATATGGCGGCCAGTATCGCCAGCGTTGCAAAGCCGATGAAGTCGGTGAAGATGTCCATCGTGACTATCGGAACGATGTTGACGAACCTGATTTTTGTTATCCTGTTCAAAGTGTACGCAGCAACCACCCTGCCTGCGTTTCCAGGAGTTATGTTCATCGAATAAAGGGAGAAGTAAACCGCCAGGTTCTTCCTAAGCGACACCTTCAGCCCCATCACCTTCAGGAAATAGTTCCATTTTACGAACCTGAGGAGCAGGCTGGCGAACACCGCAACGAAAGCCAGCGCGTATATATACGGGTTAGCCCGCGCGATGACGCCAAGCACGTTCTGGAACCCGCCGAATATGGCGATCCCGGCGAACACAGCTATGCTGGCAGCAAAGCCTATCCCGACGAACATCCCAACCCGGTTGACCATTTTGAGATAGCTCGCCCTGTCAAGCTTGGTCTGGTGGGTTATGCTGTACCAGAACGACTTCTTCCTTTTTTTCGCCATCGCCTCAATTCCTCAATGTCGCCTCGAACCGCTGTTCATATTCGCGCGCTATCCTGTCCCAGTCATGCTCCCTGATCATCAGCTCCCTGCCTTTCTCGGCAAGCCGTTGCGCCCTTTTCTTGTTGTCGATAATGCTCTCTATGCCCTTACTTATCCCGGCTACGCTCTTAGGTCTTGCGTATGCGCCGCATCCGCCAATCATTTCAGGCACGCCGCCCACCTTGGTCGCCACCACCGGGGTCTCGCTGGCAAGCGCCTCCATCACCGAAAGCGAGGCCGGCTCGTAAAGAGAGGCGGACACGAAGATGTCAGCCGCATTATAATAATAAGGCATGTCCCTCTCGTTTATGCCTGTCATTATGCAGAATCTGTCAGATATGCCAAGGTCGCCAGCCATGTATTCTAGCGTTTCCTTTAGGTATCCCCTGCCGACTACCATAAGGTTCACATCAAGGTCCTTCCTCCGCCTCTTGAATTCGGCTACCGCCCGCAGCAGGTAAACCTGCCCTTTTTGGGCCACCAGCCGGCCTGTATTCATTATGCTTATGGTGTTTTCATCTATGCCGATGCCTCCCCTCAACTTCCTCACTTTGGCATCCTTCTTGCCCCTGTGCTTGTAAGATTTCGCATCAACGCCGTTGTATATCACGTAAGCGCGCTCCCTGTACCTGCCAGGCACAGTAGTCACCAGCGTGTTTTTTGACACGGCCGTTATCAGGTCGGCGTACCCCATGAGCTTCCTGCCCCACATCATCTCGTAAAGATAGCCGCCGCTATCAGTGATGGCCCCTATGTTCCTTGGCATGGCGTCATGCAGCGTCAGCGCCAGCGTCTTTTTCAGCTTCCTTATCGCATTTATCGTGTTGAGGAAGTACAGGTACCTGTTGTTTATGTGGTAAAGGTCGGCGCCCTCCTTCTGCACAGCGCCAGGGAGCCCCTGCATGGCAGGGAAAGGCATCGGCAAAGAGGGGACGCGGATATGCGTTGTCTTAAGGCGCACTATACGTATGCCCTCAAGCTCGTCAGTGCTCTCGCGGTTCTTGCTCTCAAGCGCACCGGATATCACGGTGATGTTATGCCGCTTCGCGAGCCTGCGATAGACCTCATACAGCACCCGTTCGGTGCCGCCAGCATAAGGATAGAAAAAAGGGTTCAAGACGCAGATGTCCAGCAAATCACCAAAGTCGCAAGTAACCTTATTTATGCAACAAATTTAAAGGCTACCAGTCATATAATACTCGACCAGAAAAGTGGAATGGCAGGTAGATGACAATATGAAAAGGAACATCATACTGCTTATGCTCGATACGGTGCGCGCAGGAGATGTCTACGGCAACCCCAGGCTGCACACCCTGCGCAGCATGATGCGCCACGGCACCTCATACCTGAACACGGTGGCTCCCGGCACATGGACCGCGCCTACGCACGCGGCGCTTTTCATGGACTCCAAAGTATCCGGGATAAAACAGGCATCCAGGGACTTTTTCACGAACGGCTCCAGGAAAATAGACCCTTGGATGGTGAAGACCAAGTTCCTCGAAGGCTCTGCAAACACTATGGCGGCGAAGCTGTCAGGCCATGGGTACTACTCCGTGCTGTTCTCCAACAACCCCTTCCTAACAAGCTATACGAACCTCGCTACAGGATTCGACAAAGTCTATGACATATGGAAGCACTCGAACGCCAAATACAACAAGAAGGCCGCCGACAGGTTCGGCTTCGTATTTGAAGGCGGCGCAAAGACCAGGGAGCGCATGTACAGGGCGAGCTATGCTGTGTCGAGGGTCATACCGAAGCCGCTGCTGGACAAGGTATACATTAAACTGAGGCTAAGGCTAAACAACGGCGTGGCGGAGGCCGACGGCACGCACAGGCTGGACAGAGGGGCACAGGACACGAACAAGGCGGTAGCCCAGTACCTCAAGTACAACTACAACTATACTCCGCAGTTCATATTCATCAACTACATCGAGGCGCACGAGAACTACCCCGTTCCAAAGGGCATAGTCCAGGACAAATGGCTCTACTTGAGCGGAATGGAGGAGATGACCCAAGAAACGACAAAGGCTTTCCACGACGCATACCTGCGTAGGATAAGGTATCTGGACGGGAAGCTCGGGGACACTATAAAGACGCTGAAGTCGTCAGGCATCCTAGACAGCGCAACCGTGATCGTCACATCAGACCACGGCCAGCTATTCGGCGAGCACGGCATGCTATACCACGCGATGCCCCCTTACGACGGGGTGGCGAAGATTCCGCTTATAGCTGTCAATTACGAAAACGGGAAGATGGTCAATGACCACGAGGAGGTAAAGACGCCGGTTAGCCTGCTCTCGCTGCACCAATCGGTACTCGATCTTGCCGCGGGAAGGCAGGAGCGCCTCAACGGGAACCTTAGGAGGAACAGGAGGGTCTTCTGCGAGCACACCGGGATAAGCGAGGGCTGGGACGAGCAGCTCCTTTTATTGCTGAAGAACAAATGCTCTGTTGCCGACAGCATATACAAGGCGAAGAAACGCTACAACAGCAAGGCGACGGCCGTATACTCAGGAAGGTTCAAGCTGATGCACTACCTGGACGGCAGGAAGGACGAGCTCTACGACCTTCAGAGCGACCCCGGCGAGGAAAACAACATCATAGGCGCGAACAGGGATAAGGCCCACGAGCTGCTCTCCTGATCAGGTTATGCTCCTCACATACGGCTGGCTGCACACCGACGCCGGTGTGAAGTTATCGATCTCGCATATCTGCGCCGTGAATATGTTCGCCTGGCCCATTACGGCCTGCGATATAGTCGTGTTCGGGTCCTGTATCTGCGATATTATCTGGGCCCAGTTATTCCCGTCAAGGAAGCCAGGCGATATGCTGCCAGGTATGCCGACCTGGACGCTCCTGTTCCCGAAATCTATGAATGGGACGCCTCCTCCGTTGTCATACTTTACAGCGGCCGCGTTCTGCAGCTGGCTGAGGCTCTGCAGCGGAGCTCCCGTCCTGTTGGCTATCTCGGCAGGCAGGAATGATATTATGCTGCTGTAGTAGGAAGAATTGTAGAATGTGAATGTCGGCGTGCTCGCGAATTTGTCGGTTGCGCTTGAGAGCATGTAATGGAGCGAGCTGAAGTTTCCGAACCTCATGAGCGCGATGATGAATCCCCAGCGAGTTATGGCGCAGTACGGGCAGTATTCCGCCCCTACGTATACCACCGCCGGCTTGCCGTCCACCATCGTTACGTTCTGCCCTGTGATCGGCGTCGGGTAAGGCGTCACGATGCCAGTGCCGACCTTGTTCGCCAGCGTCGTGTTCAGCGCTATGCCCTGCAGTTGTGCAACCTGCTGCTGCGGCACCCGCATGCCTATATACGCATCCAGCGCCGAGTTTGATGTACTGTTCAAGTATACAAATGACAGAGACACTGCAACTATTATTACCACAACGGCAGGGTAAACTACCTTTTTGTTCATTTAACCACTTAAACTTGCCCAGAAACCAATTTATAACCAACGGCGCTTCCGTGAGTAATACAGTATGCCAGCAATGGTGCACGGGTCTTTGATCGCCCCGCTGTCGATCATGCTGAGCACTTTCTCTAGCTTAAGCGTGACAAGATCAATCTGCTCTGTTGGCTCAAGGTTCCGTTTCCCCTTGGTCAGCCCGCTAGCTATGTAGTAGTGCCTAGAAGCTGCGGTGAGATCAGGAAGCTCGTATGTCTTGAAAAGGAGATTCATAGATTTGGCACTGTATCCGGTTTCCTCCTTGAGCTCCCTCGCAGCCGCTTCTTTCGGGGATTCCCCTTTCTCTATATGCCCTGCCGGCAGTTCATATATCCACCGGCCTATCGCATGTCTGTATTGCTTCTCCATTATGATGCGGCCGTCCTTGAGCAGCGGCAGCACTATCGAAGAGTTATTCTCGAGCATCCTGATGAACTTGCGCCGTTTCCCCGCAACCAGCACGTCGAACTCTTCGACGCTGAAGACCGGGCCCTTAAAAAGCATCTTTCCCATGCTTCCTTTAGCTACAGCAAGCATTTATATCTTAGTTACCCTATTCAAGCGCAGGGGCTGTAGCGTAACTTGGCAGCGCGGCTGGCTCCAGATGTTTATAATTGTGTGAGCGGAAAACCGCGATGATGATAATCTGGAATGATAATTAAAATATGAAGTAACCAGCAAATTCGGGTTCAAATCCCGACGGCCCCAAATGTGTGAAAACATGCCCAGCAGGATAAAAACAGAAGCCCAGAACCTGAAGAAGGCAGCGATCAACAAGATAACGACGCTGATAATCTCCGCATTTGGACTGATTGCGGCGCTTGCGTGGAACAGCGCGATACAGAAAGCGGTGTCGCAATTCCTCAACACATCGTCAGAGCTGGACGGCCTTGTAATATACGCTGTCATAGTGACACTTATAGCTGTCATAATAACGGTGTACCTATCTAGGCTGTCCACGACCTGATGGGAAGGTTTCGTTACGGCAATCGCGATGTCAAAATAACCAATTTTATATGATGTTTTTGCACAATCATAACATATAAATATCTGACTCAGAAGAGGACTACCATAACCTATGCCCTGTTGTCTGCACATTGCGCAACAACTTGTGATACACATGAACAAGGAAACGATAATGATAATCCTAGCCGGAATGCTCGTAGTTGCATTGTTCGCAACCGGCGTTCCTTACGCCCCTAGCATGAACCATGCAGCAACATCGTCTTTCGCGCAAGTTCATCCGCAATCAAATGCCAAACCAATCATTTTACATTCAGTAGCATTTGCGCCAATCGCGGCATCAAATAACCAGACCAACAGCATCCAGAGCAACACAACCAGTGAAAATACAACGTCAAACCAGACATCATCTCCCGCTATAAATGCAACCGCAAACCAAACAGCACAGATATCCGCAACAAACACGACCCAAACATATGCATCGTGCAATAATTATGAATTGATTACGAATGCGACAGGCATTTTAAAACACGGGCTATGTCAATGGGGCGGGGGCGAGTTGCAAATATATGCAGCAGGAGGAAATAGCGGCGCCATAACGTACAGAATTACTAGCACTACCGGCAATTTTGTTGTGACAAACACAACCAATGCACGCTGCAGCACGTACATACAAACCATCAACCCACCTGCCGGGGTATATAATGTCAGTTTCAAGACTGGTGGCGGAGGTGGATCGTGCAACGATGAATTGGTTGACTTAAAGGCACCCCCTCTTAAGCCTCACATAACCCCCGCAAACGCGATAATGGACCTTGGACAGAAAATAAATATGGCAGCATCATGGTATGGAAGTACGCAGTCTGATTATAACGTCAGATGGTCGGTTGGTGCGTCTGCAAGTTGCCCGGGCAGCGTAACAATGCAGAACTCCACTGTGTATGGAAATACTAGCACACAGCAATTCTCGCCAGACAATGCGGGCACATTTTACGTCTGTGTAGATGTCAACGGAACATACGGAGCCCCTGCTGCCTTAAATGTCAACCAGCAATTGTCGGTCATGCCGCTGGCGGCAAGCGGAGTAAATATAACAGCAGGACAGCCGGTTACCCTATACGGCCAGGCGGTAGGTGGCACAGCGCCTTACCATTACTACTGGTACGCGGACAATACCCTGACAAACATCACTGCGAGCAATTCAATAACCCTATACCCTAATCTTACTGCAACATACTATTACGCGGCTATGGACTCCGCTTATAATCCCCTAATAAGCGAAAACTCACAAAAAATCACAGTGAATGTCACCCATACCCCACAACTGTCAGGATGCAACGTTACCGATACCGTATATCTCGGCCAGAACGACACCTGCGCACCATTCATTGTGCAGTTAACCGATCTGGGGCAGCCGAACTCCAACGGAATCTCACCTGCGGCTATAAACGTTTATTACAACGGCACGATCGTAAACGTATCTTCGGTAATGCCGAAGGTTCCAACTGCATTCTCTGTGCACGGATACGTCCTTCATGTTTACATAAACCAGACGTTTGATGGGCTATACGCGTATCAGAAATACGCAAAGATTCTTTTGAATGTCACCCAGCCATCAACGCTGCAAACAAAGTTTATAGAATCTGGCCTCCCGAGCGGCTTTAATTGGACCGTGAATTATAACCGTATATCTGAAAATAGCACTACAAACACCATAATATTTAATTTATCGACTGGAACATACGAATTTTTTGTGCCTGGTGTGGCTTACCAGTCCACGCTGTATATGGCATACCCATCTTCTGGGTACGTTGACTCAGGGAACACAATACACATATCCTTCTCTCCCCCGCCATCACTATCCGGGTGTAACTCCACTGTACTGATATATCTCGGCCAGAACGACACCTGCGCACCATTCATTGTGCAGTTAACCGATCTGGGGCAACCTAACGCAAACGGAACATCCCCTGCAGGCTTGGACATATTCTATAACGGGATACTCATCAACATTACCTCGATCATGCCAGGCTCCAATAAGGTATTCACATATTCGCAACACAATCTCACTGTACACATAAATCGGACATTCGCAGGCCTTTATGCATACCAGCGATTTGCTGAGATGGAGATCAGCGTTTCGCATACAAACGGAGGGTGTACGCCTACATCATGTCCGCCTCCCCCAGCATGCGGGTCACTAATTACGATCCATGTTGGAAACAGTACAACATGCACGCCATTCTCTGTTGAGGTGGGTGACATAGGTCATCCAAATTCAGACGGGATATCCCCTGCCGCGCTGAATATCTATTACAATGGTACTCTCACCAATGTGACAACTTTGAGTCCCGGGGCATCAGGAATATTCACCTACTCCGGGCATAACCTGAAGATATACCTGAACTCAACATTTGCTGGGCTTTATGCTTATCAAAAGTACGCAAAGATGATATTGACCGTTAACACTACGCCTAACGGGTGCTCAAGCCCGTGCAGCACTGCGCCTGGGTGCAGCACTCTGGCAGTGGTCTACGTAGGCCATAATGATACATGTATGCTATTCAACACGGACCTCACAGATCTGAGCGTGCCAAGCGCGAACGGCACATCGGCCGCGGCAATCAGCCTCTATTACAACAATACATTTGAGGGTCAGTACCAAATACTACCGGGTGGCACGCAAAGGGCCTCGTACGGGGGCTATAATATATCGATATACGTGAACCAGACGTTCGCCGGGTTGTACGGGTACCTGAAGTTCGCTCGGATGAGGCTTACTGCAACGCCAATTACAGCACAGCCGCATCCTAAAATAAACGTGACGTTCCTGAACAGCACGGTCAACATAGGACAGACGGAGTACGTAAAGGAGACAATATCAAATGCAAGCAGCCTTGGGCCGTTCACCACCGCGGTAAGATACGGCAACCGCATTATCGCAAACGGCACGATACCTGCGGGCGGCGGAACCGCCACAATGGCGTTTGTTCCAAACTCTACAGGGTCAACGCAAGTTTCGGTCTATACGGAGTACGCAACGCTCACAAACCCGCAAGTGTGGATCCTCTCTAATGCAAATGTGTCTGGATTGGGATCGTACGTATTTACTGCGCCGATAGGATCGGTGCTCAACGGAGGAATAGAGTACAATAATATTTCAGCGACTAAATCCCTACAGTCCTCCTCTCCATACGCGTATCTAGAGACAAGTGCGCTGCAATACAATGCCTCTCCGTACGCTGCAATATCCTACGTGCCGATAGGTGCAGAAGTCTCTGCAGGATCCAACGGAGGGGGGCTTAATTTCTTTACGTTCCAGGGCAGCGGCTCAAAACCAAAATCCGACAACCTTCTTAGGATAACAAATGCGCAGGCGCCATGGTTACTCCTCAACTCTGGGCCATATCAAGAAACGGAGACGGAGTGGCTGAGCGGGTTCCCTGTCTACAACCAGCAGAGCTCGGTAGCCAGTTACGAACTTGAGAGCGCCGGTGTTGCATATCAGATGTCTTTCGGTAATCCGATACCATCAAGGACGCCTTCTGATGCGATAAACTATGCAAACTTTTCCATGAATGGATTCATATTCCATATAATGAACTATACTCCGCCTACGCAGCGCGTTAACCCCTCAACTACGGTTCCAGGAGGTTCGATTCAAACATCAAGCGCGTATTCCCCCCTCACAACTCTGTATACGGGGGAGAACATCACAATAGGAGCTATCACCGTCATACTTCAAGGTATTGGGAACCCGAACTCGAATGGCACAAGCCCTGCATTCATAAATATACTATCCTATGGAAACCTCACAAACATAACCAGGATATACCCCGGACATACGGAATTATTCAACGTTTCCGGCCAATTTGTGTATGTATATGTCAACCAGTCGTTTGACGGCTTATACACAAGCCAAAGATACGCGAAACTGGCAGTATATACCGATATAAACAACTTCACGAACGGCGAGATGCTAAGCCGTTCAAATCCAGGTCTCAATGCCATACTCTTATGGACGAACAAATCGGGAGGTAGCACGCCAAACATGCTGCAGAGCATAATAGTATACAATACCACTCCGGCGTCTATCTTGCCAGGGCAGACGCTGTCTGGTGTCCAGTTCCTGGGTGACAACCTTGGCAGTAATTCTGATCCAATAAAATTCCAGACAAGCTCGGTATCGGGTTTATCATACCAGAATACGTTCCCTGGGCAGCAAATAACCAACATAACCGAGCCTGCGCAGCTTCTCACAGTTACTAGCGGAATACCTAACGCCTTCTCTTACGATGGACTGCAATCAACGCAGGCGGTGTACGACCTCACCCCATACGCATTTGAGCAGAATCCATATGTGGGAACAAATGTAGCCAAAAACGATACAATTTCGATATACGACCACGCAAGCAGTTGGGCGATAAACAATACCTATCCGCTTATAGTCACAATAAAAGGAAGCGGCGCCAGCGACTCGCCATTGGTAGAATCGGTCATATTTAACGGCACAACTACTGTAAAACCCCTTCAGTTAGGATTCCATAATGTTAGTTACATAGGTATAGACAGGGCAATTCCATTAACGGTCTCTATAAACGAGATGGGATACTCCGGCAACACGCTTACAAATATCTCCACAATTGCTGCCCTTACCAGCATAGCACCAGCATTGCTATATAACCTGACAGGAAAGCCTTATTACGGAGTGCAGTCATCGAACAATTTGAGCATTACATACAACGCACAAAACGTCCCTTACAGCGCCAACTTTACACTTGCTCCTATATCCGGAACAACACCTACCAATAAATTTGCGTCCGATGGGTTCACATACACGGTCAATGAATACCCGATTGCAAGCAATTTGCAGTACAAGGACTCGCTGTCATTTAACATACACGAATCTACATCAAGTACTATCTTCCTACTCAACTCGTCCGCGGGGCAGCCTGCTCCTGAAGGAACGGCAAACAACATGACCTATGAATCCACTCAGGGTAGAATCATAAACGCCGGAGTGGGGTTCCGCACAGAGCGCGGCAGCAAAATAGCACAAATTACACCAACCTCCTTGACAATCGATTATGCAGACTTTCCGGACCAGCTAATGTTTTCAGTTTCGCAATTAGGATACCAGCAAGGCATGGGCAGCCCTGAGCAATACGGGCCATTTGTCGTAGGCCAGGCAGTGTCAATGCCCGGCGCTCCAAATAACACATCCATACACTCTATAGCGGCCGTGGTCCAGCAAACGAAAGGCAACACCCTTGGCTACCAAACAACATTGGAGAGTAACGGCCAGATTTATGGACCGTACGCCCTTGACCAGCCAGTAGCAATACTCGGCTCAAACGTTGTGTTCAATAAAGTCGTCGCGACACCGCATTACTTTAATGCAACCAACGGAGCAACAATACATGTTAAGCCGTGGCTCCTGACCAATTCGAGTACAACTGTAAACCTCACAGCACCGTCAGGGTCTCTGATCACGCTCAACTATACGAAGGCCGACACCCAAATAACATTTGAGTCGTCAATCACGGAGAACGTTACAGTATTGATACGGAACGTTACCGCAAATGCCACTTATGCGAACGTACCCCTGCCTGCGTCTCTCAATGCAAAACTCTACATACTCAACATAAGCGTGCACGGCAACGGGAGCACGATAAGCAACGTCACAATAGTCTCTAGGTACAACTGCTCTCTCAGCTCGCCGGCGCCATACCTGCTTGTCAGTGGAAACTGGCAGCCGATAAGCACGTTCACCCAGAACTCAAGCGCGTGCACTCTGACATTCAACATATCCCCTGATCCGATTGTTGCAATATTCGCCAAATCCGCAGGCGGCACAACAGGCCCAGGCGGCGGAGGCGGTGGCGGAGGTGGTGGAGGCGGCGGCGGTGGCTCCGTAGGCAGCGGCGGAGGCGGTGGAGCTCAGGGACCTACTGTCACAAAAATTTCTAATGGATATGAAGTGACTAACTTAACCCAGCTTAACAAGGTCAATATAAACCTCGCCAACGGAATAAGCGTCGTTGAGAACTTCATAACTCCGACAAGCGCAGGTTTGACGGTCAACGGGCAGTCATACACCCTGCAGGGCGGCCAGACTATGGAGATAATGAGCAACAGCACTGCAACCATCTATATGCAGCTGCAGGGCATATCTTACACGCCGATAGAGCAGACTGTGCAGGTGCAGTTCTACTACACGAGCACACAGAGCAACCACATACAGCAGCCACCGCAGAACAGCATCTCGACTTCAAAGAGCAGCGCGGCAAGCACGCAGCAGTCGAATCCGTCACAGCCAGGATTAACCGAACAAGCTGCAAATAACGTAAGCGGCACAGCCGCTGCGAAGCCATACGGAGTACTCGCCAGCCCGATGATTCCTGTGGCGGCAGCCGCCGCGATCGTGGCGGTCCTAGCGGGATCCTACCTGCTCTACAAGAAAAGGAAACCCCACAAGAGCGTGCCAAAGATAAAGTGGTAAGCATTCAGAAAACTGGTATGCCCATCGTGCCGTATATTATGTAGAGCACACCGCTCGCCAGGGCTATAATCCCAAGCGCGCTTATCAGGTATACAATCTTCTTCTTGCTGGCTATCTTTATCAAGAAGTCTATCAGCAGAAAGCTCACCACAGTTGCAACAGCAATAGCTATCAAAAGCCCCGCCATGCCTATGCCTGCAAGCGCTGTCGATACATTAGTGTGGCTTGCCAGCGTCGTTAAGGCGAACGCCCCGGCAGAAGCAAATATACCCACTATAAATGACAGCCTGAATACCTCATCGGCCTCAACGTTCATGAGGAACATCGCGCTTGTAGTTATCCCAGAGCGGCTAACCCCTGGCAGCGCCGCTATGCCCTGTGCAATCCCGATAATTATGTAATCCTTCATGTTTAGGCTATCGAACTTCCTCGTGTTTGGTGCTTTACCTTCGTGCCTCTTTTTCCTGGAATACCATATGAAGAAAGCGTCGCCAAGCAGGATAATTCCGATCACCATCATCGGTATCCCTACGGATATGCCGGTTATCGAGTCTGCTATCAGGTAAAGCGGCGCGCCTATAAGGCCTGTAACTATTGTAGCTACCAGCACGTAAACGAAGAGCTTCTTCTCCATTGTAGTGCCACGGAGCAATACCACCTTTATGAGAGAGTAGACATCGCGCCTGAAGTATATCACAGCCGCGAGGATGGTGCCTATTTCCATGAACAGGCCGAAAGAGTAGGCCTGCTGGAAGTTTAGGTGCAGCAGCGCCTGCGATGCGAGCAGCACCTGGGTCTTGCTGCTTATCGGCAGCCATTCAGATATGCCCTGCACGGCGCCTATTATGATGGAGTAAAAAACCTGGATTAATGTTGTCATACGCTAGAATTAGCCGGTAAGATTAATAAATAAGCCCTCCGGTCTCTAAATGGCTCTTATCTCTGTGCACTTTGTGTTTGTATCGCCGTGAAGTAAACTTCTAAGCGCGCCAGGAGTCTGCGCGTTAAGTATGTACCCTGTTGTGCCATTACCAGCTCTGACTATGTCGTAGAGTATGGACACCTTTGTTCTCATTCCACCTGTAACGTCGACCTTATGTGCCACGTTGGCTCCAGATACTACATCATCGATGTTTTTCGGGGTTACCTTTTCAATGAGTTTAGCATCAGGGTGCTTGTTCGGATCCTTGTCATATACGCCATCCACATCTGTTGCAAGCACGATCTTCTTTACTGGAATCCTCGTCGATATAAACCGCAGCACTTCCTCTGTAGACGCTATTGATATTCCTTGTTTGGAGTCTACCACAACATCTCCGTGCACTAGCGGTATGAATCCGCGCGCAATTATGTCAGCTATATGACTCACAAAACCTTGCTCAAGCCTCCTCCCCTCAGCAAGTGCGAAGCTCGACGGAAAGAACGGGAATACTGGGATACCGAGCTTAACCGCTTCATCTATAACAATGGAGTTAAGCTCACTGGCAACAACCTTGGTCAGGATGGCGCCCCTAATGCTATCTTTGTTTATAAGCCCCTCATTAACTCTGTATTCCTTGGCTGTTACGTGACCGAAGGAGCCGCTACCGTGTCCTATTATTACGTTAAACCCCTTCTCTTTCTGGGCGTCATAAACCTCCTCCAAAAGCCTTGATATCACGTCCCTTCGCGCTGTCCTGGGCTTATCTGGGTCGGTAATGCTCCCTCCACCAATCTTTACCATATATAACTCAGCCATGAAATCTCCTATGTGGGTACACCATCTTTTATCAATGATTCTTTCTCGCTTAGAAGCCTAGGACCCTCGCCAAGCCCTGCTACCACCACGCCATCTCCAGCTATGTCGCGCAATGCGCTTACAACTTTATTCTTGTGCTGTTTAAGTGTTATCACGTGTGCATTTGGCCCCGCATCGAATGTGTATGCTGCTATCGGCGTGCCTTCTGCGTTATTTAGTTCATGTATCGCGTAGATTACCGCCCTAGATATATCATTCAAGTATGTTATGGGCGGGAAAGAGTCGAGCATCACCGCGTGCATGCTATTGCTGTCCTTCATCGTTATCTCGGCTACAGTACCAAAGTCCTTTTGCCTCACTGCCTCTATAATTCTTTTCACGTGCTCCTCCGCTATCCCTGGCCTGGCCCTGTATAACTCGCTAGTTTTCGGGGTGAGAGTGTGACCTTCGCTGGACGATATCTTTTTTTTCGCAGAGCTTATAGTTGCTATTACATCTATCACATCGGGCCAGTGGGATGCCGGAGCTATACTCTCCGCATATGAATCAGTGCCATCCCCTTTTTCACCAGCCTTCCACACTACAAAACCTCCGCATACACTCCTGCAGGCGCTTCCGCTTATTTGCCTTGCGATTATCGAGAGCAATCTCCTATCCAGTTTCAGGCCAAGAGCCTCCGACGCAGCCATTGCAAGGGCGGCTCCTCCAGAGGCGCTCGACGCAAAGCCAGCAGATTTCGGAAAAGTGTTCGTGGATACCACCAGCGCCTTGGATTCCACACCAGACATACTCCTCAAAATCCCTATAACTTTGCCAGCAAAGGCCGACTTCTCATTTTTTGGGTCATTGAGATTCTGGATTTCACCATCCACATATAAAGAATCCTCCGCAAGCGAATCGGAAAACATGACGCTTGTGGTTGTGCGCAGGCTTTCATCTAGTGTGAGGCTGAACGATGAGTTCATAGGTAAGTTCAGCACCGCATCCCTGCGCCCCCAATACTTAACAAGCGCTATATTGGGTGTACCTACAGCAGTCGCAGTTATATCATCCATAAAATCATTGGTCTTGGTATCTGATTTTCATATAGCTCCTTGCCCCTTCCTCGGCTATTGACGTTATATGGGAAACGAAGCCAGCAAGTTTCATGGCGTCTACTATCCTATCAGGGTTGCTTCCGATTGCGACGGCGATCCCTCCACCGCCTCCGCCGCTCAGCTTCACACCGAAGGCTCCCGCGCTTTTCCCGATTTCAACCGCTTTATCAAGCGCCGGGCTCGAAACGTCCAACTGCCTTAGGCACTCCTGATCCTCATACATGAGGGCCCCGAGTGATTTAAACTGACCGTCTTTGAGGGCCGTGAGCCCCGCCACGGAGCACCTGTTTATCTCCTCAAGTATACGCTCCGTGAGCTCCTTATCCTTCTTGTAATGCTCTGACACCCTGCCTACGGTAACCGCAGTGCTGAGTTTCGGTCCTGTGTCCACCAGTACCAAGTCAGGCAGGGCGTTAACCTGCTCCTTCTTTGCGCCCCTTGACTTTTCAAAGCTGACCACCCCTCCGTGGAAACTTGTGCTGACGTCTATGGCTCCGGCGCCGCGGTTCCTATGCGCAACCCTCTCGCCATCGCGCGCTATGTCTATAACAGTTTCATCCTCCATGCGCCCCCTTCCAGAGCTTATCAATGCCGTTGCAAAAGCGGTGGAGCATGCCGCGCTGCTTGCCAATCCTGACCCTATCGGTATATCTGATGTTATTGTTACGCTCTTTCCAAGAACGGCCACACCCTCTGCGTGCAGCCTCGCAGCCACAACCGCGAAAGGGAGCGCCTTCCCGTATTTTTTCCCCTCCTCCTCCACAAACGCATTGATCTCCGCCGATTTGTAGTTGGAGTACAAGCGCTCTAGTTCCTGACCGCTAATGGAACGTTTTTCATCTATGTCAGGCAGCGATACTGTAATGCTGTCGCCCTCCGAATCAGATACTTTTGCTGTGGCGTATAACGACACCGCGACTGCCACTGCCAATTTCCCATATACTACCGCGTGCTCTCCAAGGAGCTTTACCACACCGGGTGCTTTGACATCCATAGCCCGCACTACATTATCATGCCAACAATCTGTTGCATGTCGTCCTTCGATATCTCCCTTGAGCAGTTGACAAGAAGGCGCTTGGCCGAAAGAGAATCGTTCACTATGCCTTCGATGTCTGCGCTGCCGCCCTTGCCGCATTCCCTAATGCTCCTCTTCATCCCACTCTCCAGCATTATCTTATTTATCTTGTCTATTGCGGCGTCTGCATCCGGCCTACCCGCAATCGCGTTGCCTACACTCTCAAGCCTACTCCTGGATGATTCCTTTAGCGCGTTCATTGCATGGGGCAGCACCATTCCTACGGAGAGCCCGTGCGGCAAGCTGTATCTTGCGCCTATTGCAAGGCCAACTGCATGGGTTATTCCTGCGCCTGCTATCGGGCAGCCATCTACCTCAGCACCGCTGTTTGTCATTGCGACACCCGCCAGGTGAGCAGCCAATGACATGTCGTGCCTTGCGGACGCGTTCGAAGGGTCCTTTGCCGCAGCCGGCAACGCCTCCGCGATAAGGCTTATCGCTGACAGCGCCATCGCCTCGCTGGTCTTGCTCGAATTTACCGATAAGTATGATTCTACCGCATGGCACAGCGCATCCATCCCTGAATGAACGGTGACGTCCTTCGGCATCGTGTGGGTGAGAAGAGGGTCAATCAACGCGGTGCTTGGGAGCAGGTGCCTGCTGTATATTACGAACTTCTTGCCCTGTGCGTCTATGAGCACTGAAACTGTCGTAGCTTCAGAGCCGGTTCCTGCCGTTGTTGGCACAAGTATCATTGGCAGGGCTGGGCTCTTGGCCGAATTGATGCCTGCGCATGCCGCAAGGCCGTTGTTAGTGGCTGCTGCAGCAGCCGCCTTGGCTACGTCCATCACGCTGCCGCCTCCGACTCCTATTACACCCTCTGCGCCACTCTCCTTTATGAATGCAAGCGCTTTCTCCGCTGTAGAAACGGATGGCTCAGGCTCTATATCGGTAAAGAAGCTGGACGATACGCCCTCCTTCTCCAAAGAGCTTGTTATCGCTGTCGCTGAAACGCTGTTGAACACGCCCTTGGTGGTGAAAACCGCAACTCTCCTGACTCCAAACCTGCCCGCCTCCGCGCCTATGCTGGCCAGGCTTCCAGAACCGAATATCGTCCTAGGGCTCAAAAAGCCGCGTTCCTTGCTCATCTAAATCATGCGTCATTTTTAGATCTTAACATCTCTGCAGCTCTTTTCTTCATGTCTACTCCGAAATTGGCCTGGCCGCCGGTTATCCCAAAGCTTGCAAGCATTCTCAAAGCCGATAGGTTCTGCGCAAGCCCTACAGCCGCGCATATTTCGGCGAGTTCCATAGCATTTTTGCATCCCAATATCTCTATGAACGCCTTCACAACGGGGTTTGTCTCTATCGCGCCACCAACCATCCCCACAGCAATCGGCATCTCTAACCTACCGACAAGGTCTCCATTCCCGTTAAGTCTGAAGGTGCTCAGCGGTGCATAACCAGATCCTCTACCGCGCCCTCTGTACGCGGCGTATGCGTGCGCACCAGCCTCTATGGCCCTTGTATCTTGCAGCAGAGCCGCAGCCACTGCGTCAACTCCGTTCATAATCCCCTTGTTGTGCGTTACCGCCCTGAATGGGTCAGCCTCCGCCCATGCGCTCAGGTGTACTATCCTCCCTGCCACCTCCTCCCCGCTCATAGGAACCTTCTTCCCATCAACAGGCATCCACGATGCAAGAGATTCCTTGTCGAACGTAGCCTCACAAACCACAACTCTCCCTAATGGAAGGTTGGATAATATTGCAACAGATGCAATGCATCCTGTTATCTCTTGCAGCTTCGGTCGCATTACTTCGCCCATATAGCTTACCGCTGCGGCTCCCATAGCGTCGCCGCAATCTGCTTCATAGTCCACAATTATCTGCGTGCCTGTTCTCGTTTGAATGATCTTGGGCAGTATTGCAAGAACCTTTGTGTGTTGCCTTACAGAGTTGGCTATTTTCATGAGCTCAGGTGTCTCCTCCCTTATCTTCCCTACCAAAAGTTCGGCCTGGTCCTCTGCAACGCCAATTATCTGCACCTGCCCGCTGGTGGTTAAGCGGGTTGCTGTTGATTTGAAACCGCCATACTTTTCAGCTCGTGTGGCGCCTCCAGAAACCCCTGCAATTACAGATGGCTCCTCCGTCATCATAGGTATAACTCTAGGGACCCCATTGACAGTTATCCGAGGCAATACCCCACAAGACATCATCAAATATGTCACATGGTTCTCGAGGTCAATTACATGACCGGTCCCCGCCCTAAGGTTTTCCTCAAGCGCGGCCCTGCCAGATCTTGATAAACCCACCTGCGCAAGCCAATCAAATCTTTCCGATGCTGACAGCTCCCTGAAACTACGCTCCTTTGTAGCTGCAGGTTTGGGAGCCGGTGCCTCAACCGATTTTAATTCAGTCATTTAGATACCTCTTTGAAAGACTGATCAAGCGCCTCTATTCCCTCGTCAAGATACTCCTGTTGTATGTTCAATGCAGGCGTTAGTCTCACGACGTTGCCAAAAGGCCCGGTTGTAGATGTAATTAAGCCCCTCCTGAACGCAGCCTCTTTTATGGAGGTTGCCTCCTTTGCAGCAGGGGTCTTCCTTCTCTGGTCCGTCACTAGCTCCAATCCGAAGAGCATTCCCTGGCCTCTGACGTCGCCCACGAGTTCATATCTATCGGCAAACTCGCGCAGCCTCCTGAGCGTTTCCTCGCCCACCTTCACGGCGCGCTCCACAAGCTTGTCCTCCTTTATAACACCTATCGTAGCAATACCTGCGGCGCAAGCCACAGGGTTGCCTCCAAATGTCGACGCATGATGCCCGGCGCTCCAAGCATCCGCAAGGTCCCTTCGCGCTATCATGCCTCCAAGCGGCAATCCTCCTCCAGCAGGCTTCGCGAATGTCATTATATCTGGAGTGACCCCGAAGTGCTCAACCGCCCACCATCTCCCTGTTTTGCCCATCCCCACCTGGACCTCGTCTGATATGAGAAGTATGCCGTTATCAGTCAGAAGCTTCTTCAGCCTTGGCAGGTAGTCCTTCGGGGGTATGATTACGCCAGGCTCCCCGGCTATTGTCTCCATGACCAATGCCGCGACGTCATCTGCAGGGGACTGCTGCTGCAGTATGTTCTCTACGGACTCTATAGCCCAGTCGGTAACATTAGCCCCTTCCGGCGCCCTATACGCATACGGGTATTTTGCATGCCTTATGCCTGTTAGGACACCGGCAAGCTTCCTCCTGCCCTTTGCACCGGTAGTGGCAGCAAGCGTGCCCATCGTTCGCCCGTGGAAGCACGGATCAAGCGCTATTATAGTCGGCTTGCCGGTGTAGTAGCGTGCGAGCTTGAATGCTGCCTCGTCAGCCTCCGCGCCCGAATTCCCAAGGAAGCCCTTCCCGTTCCTCAGCCCCTCCGGCATCGTCTCCCTGATTGTTGCAAGGAACCTTCCGTATACGGGAACTGGCCCTACGTGAACATTATGGTGTATGCCCCTGGCCGCCTCCTCTGCGATGACTCTCACCACTTTTGGATGCGCCTGGCCTATGGCGTTGACGCCAACTCCAGAAAGAAGGTCAACAAACCTGTTGCCGTCAACATCCGTTATCAGGGAACCCTCGCCGCTTTCCGGAACAAGGAAAGGCTGTATGTTGTACATTACAGAGGATACGCTCTCTTTGAAATTTGCAAGCGCCTCCTTTGCCTTCGGCCCCGGCAGTTCTGTAACTATCCGTATGCCCTTCTCATGGTCCTCAGTCCTGGCGCCCACCGCCCCTCCCTCTGTGCTCGCTTTCATTCCATGCACCATATTATCACAAATTTAAGCGTCGATTATCCTGCCTGCCCCAAGCATTTTGCCCGCATCAATTCCAGATTTTACATACTTATATATTGCTGATAATACGTCTAGCGTCGTATTAATCCACCAGCCCGTTTATCGCACCTCTGATGCGGCTTCAACATCCCTGCTCTCTACCACCCTGCCCCTCTGGTCAGGGCTAGAACGGACAAAAACAGGATTTAGAAGGAAGAATCTTATACTTTTGCCGAGGTAGTTTAGCATGGCAGGAATTAGAGAAGTGATAGGGAACGGGTGGCGCGCCTTCAAAGGCAAAGTGCGAAACTCCCATTTCTTCGCAGGGTATGGGGTCGAACCGCAGCAGAGCTCACTTGCCCATGAGGCGCTGCTGGCTGCGCTTTCAAATGCCACGGCCAAGGCTCAGACGCCGGCCGGAAACTCCGCGGTAACACCGGGCAACATAACAGTCTACACCAGCCCCATAGTCGGATATCCTGCCTTCCTGAATGCCGCCAGCGCAGCACTGGTGTTCTACAACTCGCAGGAGGGCGTGCCGGAGCAGATATCAGCAACCTTCTACAGGTCGTGATGGAATGGCGTCCCCACCCAAATGGAACACATATGCGGGGGCGGTAATGCTGCTTGGCTTTGCCCAATTCCTGCTGCTTATGGTGCTTTCTGAAGCCCTGTATCCGGGATACAGCCCGGCGAACAACTACATAAGCGACCTTGGGGTAGGGAGCACGGCATACCTGTTCAATGCATCTGCGGTTCTGCTGGGGATAACAGCCATAGCTGGAGCTTATTTCCTGTACATGGGCAGGAACGGTAAAACGTATCCGGTATTGCAGGCACTTGTTGGGATAGGCGCTATGGGCGTCGGGATTCTCCCGGAGACGACCGGGATGCTTCACATAGCGTCGGCTGGCATAGCGTTCGGGGTCGGCGGGATAGCAGCCATATATTCATCAAGGCTGCAGGGGAAGTCCCCGCTTAGGTACTACTCAATTGTGTTTGGGCTGATCGCGCTTGGTATGCTGGTGCTCGCCGGCATGGGCATAACATTTGCGATAGGCAAAGGAGGGATAGAGAGGATGATATTCTACCCGATAATAATATGGGGGATCGCCTTTTCCGGGTACCTGCTCTCATCTAGATAGTCAATAGAGCCCATCGGCCCCACATACTTATATATTGTGAATAATATGTCCTGCGGCGTATTAATCCACCAGCCCGTTTATCCGCACCTCTGATGCGGCTTCAACATCCCTGCTCTCTACCACCCTGCCCCTCTGGTCAAGCAGTTCAACCCAGTAGGTTCTGCCTTCAACAAGCTCGGCTTGGAACACCAATGGAGCCGAATCTATCCCTATCTCGAAAAGCTCCTCGCCAAGGTAGCTCATCCTCATGCCTGCGACGCTCTCTGGCATAGGTCCGATTATTATGCTGGACTTTATGCTCCTCGGTGTGGATATCCTGCGCTTCCTTACGTATTCATCTATGGGGTTGCCGGCAGCTGAGGGCGTGTCCCGGTACTCAATCGTTTTTATGAATACGGTGTCGCGCGTCGCCTTCGTGTTGCCTTCCCTACCCATGTAGCTGAGCGCGCCAACCCTGGAGTCCAGGTGCTTCAGCCTCGATGCCACCGCATCGTCCTTCACGTTTGCGAAGACCAGGTCGCCTGCAGCCATCTCTGCTACGTCCGGCGCCTGCTTAAGGTATATCTTGAGCTGGCAGAGCCTCCTTATGCCGAGTTCGATGTCAGATATGCTGTGCGCAAGGAGCATGAGCCCCACACCCTTCTTCCTGAAGTCCTGTATCCTGCTACGCAGGTCCTCCACTACTGGCGACCTCTGGTCCCTGAGCACCATCTGCGCCTCCTCAAGGCAGACCAGCAGTCTCAGCTCATCGTCGCCGTTGGAGTCGAACGACGACGCGATGGAGTATATCTGGTTGAGCAGCAGCGCATAGAAGTATGCTTTCGTCTGCACCCCGGCATTCGATATGTCAAAAACGATGCCTCCACTGGCAAGCTCCTCTATGCAGATGCCCTTCCTTTCCGAATATTCGGGCATCTGAAGGATAGCGACAAGGTTCTCGAGCGACGACCTGATGTTCTCCCCGTGCTTGGTGTACTTGACGCCTGTGTTGGTGCGCTTCGCATGCATCCTTATTATCGACTCTTCTATCTCCCGGTGGACCGCTATCGGGTCTGGTGCGCCTGTCTTCGCGTAAACCCTCCTGAAGGCGTTGAGCATGCATTTTTCCATCGGGTTCCTGTAAGGTCCAGCCGCGGACGCTGTAGAGAGTATCATCGCCAGCGACTCGTAGAACCTGCGCACGTCCGCCCCGCCAGGGCACTTGAAGAGGTTTATCGGAACGCGGTCTTCGCAAAGCCTGACCAGGCTCATGCCATGCGACAGCGCAAAGGCGTTCCACTCGTCTGTCGGCGATATTACCACGACCATGGTGCCTTTTGAGGTCCCAGCTACAGAGTCTATGACGGCCATCGCCTCCCTTGTCTTTCCAGAGCCCGGCAGCCCGCTTATCACGAAGCCAAGGTTCAGTAGCGAACGGTATATGCGCACAACATTAGCGGTTTCGTGCACAGAGTCCTTCATGAACATCCCAAGCGCTATGTCTCCCCCGGATTTGGCGTAGCTGGCAGGCAGCGTGTAGCTCACGCTCTGGTTTCCGTAGAAGTTTATGAGCCTTGATGCGAAATCGGAGCCGAACGCAAGGCCGCGCATGTCTTTCACATGACGCAGCAGGCCCTCCATGTCTGTGCCGACGCTGTGCGACTCCAGCTCCACCATGCGCTGCAGCAGGTATTCCTTGGTGCCATGGTCAGACGCAGCAAAAGCCACCTTGTAGGCTGTTCCATTGGCCATTATCGACCTGTTCAGCGACTCGAGCATCTCGTTCAGCATGCTGGATTCGTCAGACGAGGCGAAATCCTTGTGCTGGACAGAGGTGCTGGTCCGCCTGCCTACCCCAGAATCAGAAACGGAATAGCCGCGCGCTACGCTTATGCCGCCCAGCCTGCGCTCAATGTACTCCCGAGTTTGGGAAAGCTCCCTCTCGCAGATCGGCACGAAGGCTATGCACATGGTGCCATGCAACCCTATGTCGAATACCTCTGACATGAACGATTGCGGGAAGCTCTCTATGCCCCTATAAGCAGAGACAACCTGGTACTCCGCATCGCCACCTGCGCTGCCTGCCTTGCTGAACTCAAGCCCCGCTATGGTGGAGCTTATTAGCCCAGGTATATGGGCGGCAAGGCTGTCAAGCACCACAGAGCACGACCTGCTTTCTAGGTCGTACATGATCATGAAGCTCTCTTTTCCCATGGCTTCAAGGAAGACCGCCCTGTCGAAGGGCTTGTCCGGGACAGAAACAACATCGAAGCGTTCAAGGCTCATAGGATCATGCATATGACAAGCACCGATATCAGCGCCGTGGCCGACATAGACTCTGTAGCTGGGCCATCAAAGGGCACCATGGTCGTGGTAATATCGCCGACAGACGAGTGGAACGCCTTTGCGCTGTCGCATGGCATGAGCCT